>JAOUOA010000011.1 GCA_029880625.1 Spirochaetia bacterium | reverse complement strand
TCCTGTAGGAGATACAGTTGTATTATCATCAAAGCCTACATACAGGACTCCTGATCCGTTATCCTGAAGCATACTGATGGAATTCACAGACGGAAGCTGCGTTTCCTTTCCAGAAATCAGCCGGCTCCAGTCTGCCGAATCACAGATATTGTCTCCGCCGGGAACGCAGACCCAGAGTTCGCCGTGATCTATAACAGTAGAATTCACAGTTGTCGTTACGTTTCTTGCCATGTACAGTCTTCCGTTAAATTCCAGGAACTTCGCAATTCCTTTTTCGCCCGGACGGATTTTTCCAAGGCTTGGCAGAGCTTTCGTGTAAATATTCACTCCGTTATTCGACCAGGCAGAAGCAGAAGGAGTTGTATCAACAACGTAATCCGTTCCGCTGTTAGCAGCAAACTCTGAAAAGCTGTTGCTGGTTGCACTGTCTGCATATTTGACACCGCCGTTATTTCCAAAATAAAGATGGTTGTTAAAATAAATCATGGAGTCAATTCCGGCGATATTGGCATTATTTCCGTCAGCCTTTCCAATTCCGGAAACCTTACCTGCTCTCATATCCGTATCAGCTCCAATGGAAAGCACACCTCCGCTGACAGAAACCGTATGATGTCCGCAGATGGGAGCGGCGCTATTATGGTTTGTTGAAAGGCAGATAATCAGATGATTTTCAAAACCGTAAATCGTATGGATCGATTCCGAATTATTTCCCACTGTATTATAAATTGGAAATTCCTTCCAGTCCAGTTTCGTATCCACGTCCTGGGTAAAATAGGCCTTGCCGATTCCTGACTTGATCGGTCCCACGAAAAGCGCTTCATAGTCGATTCCGCCAATCGTAAATGTAACGCTTGTAAAACCGCCCACGCCGTATTCGCCGTTCGGACCCTGGGTTCCCGTTCCGCAGTCATTGGCAGCTGTTCCAAACCCTACTGCCGTGGAACAGGTAGCGCCGGCCGTTACAAAGTCAAAGGTCGTTGTCACGGCATTGGCTCCGTCCGGCTCAAAGCGGAAGGCTGCATTGTTATGGTCGTTGGTTCCGAGATAAATCATGCCGCCATAGGTAAAAGCCCATGCAAACGTCGTTCCGTCTGCAAACGGATCGCTGTAAAAAGCCCCGTCTTCGAAACTGTCAAGCACCACGCCTTTCCCGATAAAGCTGGCTCTGTCGTCAGGATAGGGCTTCAGATCCTGAACGCCGTCAAAGCTCTTAATGGCTCCCCATGCGGTATTATCAAAGTTGTCTCCGTCCGCATTGTTCGCAGCGATGACCGTATAGGCAGAGCCGGACTGCTGCAGGGTATGAGTCAGGACGACCGTATTGGCAAGCGCTCCGGTTCCGATCGTAGCCGATGTAATATCGCCGAGCGAAGGAGTGATTTTATAACGTTTCGCACATTCAACAGCGGTGGAACATCCGGCTGACCCTGCTACATCAGTTCCAGACAGAGGAACCTTGCTGAACATAAGTCTTACGGTATAGGTATCAATCGCTGTTGCAGACAGCACCTTAATTCTTTCATTGCCGAGGAAGGTAAGTGAATCAGGCACTCCAATTGTATTTCCACCCGGAAAATCCACTACGGTTCTGCCGGAGGCAATGGAAATTGTATAATCTACATCACAGAGAGTTTCAGAACCGCCCAGAGCAAGTTCCACGGTATCCGGTGCAATCGCAGTAGCGGATGCAATGGGGATATTGCTGTCTGTAGTTGTTGCACAGGTACCCGGAGTTTTTTCATCCAGACGGAAGTTTGCAATCGTATTGATTGCATTGGCAGTTCCGTCGGCAAGCATGGATTCGCTGAATTTTATAGTCACGCTTGTTGGCGTAATATTGGAAACGGTCAGCATGTAAGGCTTGACGGTATCCGTAAAGAACGATCCGCTGATAGACTGAACAGCGGCAATGCTAATTGCTTCGTTTGGAACCGCGGCATTATCCTGAATTGTATTCAGGATTGTAATTGTATCGCTTACGGCCACATCCGCTCCCGATCCGAAAAGAATGGTCAGCTGATCGCCTGATGCATTCCAGGTTGCCGACTGGATGCTTCCCCAGACATGGCCTCCCGTCAGGGTAAAAATGGAGTTGATATTCGCAGCCGTAATGGAAGGCTTGCTGGTCGGTTCGGAAAATGTTATGACCAGAGTATCGTCATCATCCACTCCAGCAATAGAATTGGTATTATCGTAAGCAACCGCTGTAAGAATTACAGGAGGAGCTTTATCCACTGTCAAAGACGATAGATCAGCAATGCTCTGAAGATCGATTCCGACTGAATCTTCCCATGTATTTACAGCTGTAGTAAACGAAAGCGCTTTCACATCGGTTCCGGCCACTGCCGCATCATTTGTAAAGAGAGTTACAATTGTGTCGTTAGAGGTTCCGGAATCGTCATTGGGAGTTGTGATGGTTCCCCCTCCGGTTCCGCCTGCTGAATAAGTAACAGAATCCACCGTAACAAGAGCCGTTCCGCCATAGACAAACTGCGCAGTCTTGTTCCAGATAGAAATGTCTTTCATATTCTTATTAAACACCAGCTTGATCTGGTCGATTTTTCCGTTATTATTGGAATCATAAATTGTCGCTGAATTAATGCGCGGTCCAGCAGTTACAGCCACGTTAAATGCAGCCGTTCCTGTTCCTGTATTATCAGCTGCATCATAGAGGCCTGCCGATGCAGATACAGTATCATCTGCTGGTACGCCGTCGCCGTCATCGCTTGCAAAAGCGGTATTCATGGTAAAAACAGCATTGAGCCCCGTATCGGAAGCACAGGCATCGGAACCAATCGACGAAACAGAAGAAGCTCCTGTCGTTCCTGCTCCATCAACATAGGTAACGGATGCAGCGCCAATATTTCCGCTTGCGCCTGATGTACAGGCAACTTTTGCGCCTGAATTTCCGTAAACCGCTTCAGAAAAAACAACCGTCAGGGCTGTAGAAAGAGCGTCTGCATAGGCATTTGTGATAATAGGCTTTACCTTATCAGATTCTGTTACACTTGCTGTAAATACCTGTGCCATAACGGTTCCGCTTGAAGACTCAAGAGCAGGCGAAGCCGTTGTTGTAAGGTCCGGTTTAGCTCCTCCGTCATATCCGGCGCCTTCTGTAAACTTGAGAAATAGGACATTGTCATTTGCAGTATCTGCGACAGCGCTTCCGCAATAAGATCCAAAGTCAGAAGCAACCTGGGTTCCATGAACAAGCTTTACATTGCTGTAGCCGGAGACAATCCAGTCTGCAGTAGAAGTTCCCGTTGCATTGGCAATATAACCTGGGAATGTCGAGTCAGAAACATTTCCGCTGAAAGTAATCCTGTAATGATCAATGCGTCCGTTGCAGTCCGCATCCAGAGTTTCCGCGCTAGAAATGGTTACTGCAACGTCATTATCCACTGCAGTTGCCGTAACGTCTGCCGGATTGAGGACAAGGTATCCGGATGTGTCGGTTGTTGTTCCTGCATTGATGGTAATGGCAATATTGACATCCACATTGCCGTCCAGTAGAGCATCGTCCACGGCTGTAACGGTGATTGTCTGTGTATTGCTCCAGTCTCCCGTTGTAAATAACAGAGAAGCTTTATCAATGCTGATCTGTGATGAATCTGCAGAAGCAAGAGAGATTCCCACATTTCCGTTGGGAAGTTTATCAAGAACAACCGTAAAAGAAGCAGTTGCGCCTCCTTCAGTCGCACTTACTGTTGCAGCAGATACAGTCACTCCTGGAGATCCAGATTCTGTTATATTGGCCGTAACCGTGGGATTGGCAAGAGTTGCTCCATATCCTGTCGCAGTTGTCGAAGTATCATCATCAAGCGTAATTGTGCGTGATTTTCCTGAGTTTGAGACAGAATCATCAAGGGCATAAACGGTTACTGTTTTTGCAGCCGGAAGCGTTGCTGGGTCGCCGCTGTAGGAAAATGTAAGAACTGCATTCTGTCCGGCTGTTTTTGTTCCGGATTCAACAGTATTGATGGAATATTCAGCTGTTGCTGCCAGATTGATTGTAATTACATGAGCTCCTTCCGGATTGGAAGTGGGACGAACCGTAAAGCTCACCCCTGCCCCGGCTTCAACGGCATTGATGGTCGTCGGCGTAACTGTATAGCCAGCCGTATCATTATCGGTAATATTTACTGTGATATCTGACGGATCGAGTGGATCATATTTGGCATCTGCAGTCGATCCAGCATTGACGGCAAGAACCACACTAACGATTTCCGGTGATATTTCTTCATACAGATCATCAATTGCAGTTACCGTTACCGTCTGATAGGAATTCCAGTTTCCCGTTGTAAAAGTAAGAGTGCTTTTATCGACAGTTGCATCTCCCGGTGGAGTTACATTAATTACAACATCGCCAGTCGGCTCTGATGTAAGTTTTACACTGAACGCACCCGTACCGCCTTCCGTCATACTGACCGAAGTGGACGGAATGCTGAATCCGGCAGTATCATCATCATTTACTGTAACGGTTTTATTTACAGGAAGACCGGTCCCTGAGTATCCTGTCGTATCAGTCGTGGATCCGAATGTCACGGAGGATGTAACAACAACGTCGCCGTCGTCAATATTTTCGGGAACGCCTGTAATGCTTACTGTAACAGCTGAATTCCAGTTTGTGCTGTTAAATGTATGCGAAGTTATATTAATGCTGCCGCTTGCAGGATCGCTTGTAGAAAAATTCAGAACCACATCGCCGTTAGGCTGCGAATTCAGTTTTACCGTATAGCCGGAACTGATGGTTCCATTTTCCGGTATGGAAGGATAATTGAAATTTGAAATCACATATCCTACAGAATCGTCATTTGTAATCGTAAAGGTATGGGCCGGCCTTGTTACCCCCGCTTCATACCCTGTTCCTGTTGTAATGGTAACAACAACACTCTCATCGGATTCCACCATGCTGTCTGCCGTTATGGGAAGAGAAATGCTTCCCGATGAAGCGCCCGCAGCAACAGCGACTGAAGTGACTGTATTATCAAAATCAGTTCCTGCTGTTGCCGATCCGCCATAAGAATACGTGATGGTTAAAGGATCAACGGGCAGGGGCGAAATTTCAAAGTCCAGGGTTCTTGTTCCGGCCGTATCTTCTGCATTGCTGCTGGCTGTTCCCGTGGCAGCGGTAAAATCTACTTTCGGAACGTCATTGTCATAGATCGTAACCGTATGGGTAGAATTCCCTCCGATCACATAGGCACCCGATCCGATCCCAATCACAAAAACTTCTGCATGTTCATCGATGGAATCATCTGCAATTGTAACATCAAAGGTTTTGCTCGAAAGACCGTCTGCAATCGATATATTGGAAATTGTCGTATAGTCTAACGGGGCCGAGGCATCGTCTGTTCCGCCGTCTGTATCATTCCCGAATCCAAGTGCAACCGTAAGACCGCCATGGGCAGTAGTATTGACATCAAGCTGTACGGTTACCGTCGCAGTTCCTTCTGTTACAGACGAAGACAAAACATTGAACTGCACAACAGAATTTTCATCGTCAATGATCGTTCCCAGCGCCGTTCCGTCTGAAACAGAAGCATTGGTCGGAGAAGAAAGATTGACAAGATAGGTCTGGTTTCCGCCTTCGTCAATGGCATCGCCGCATACATTGACCGTAATAGTCCGGCTTATCGTATCTTCAGGAAACGTCAGCGTTCCGCTTTTTGTTTCATAGTCGGAATTTGCAACAGGCGTTCCGGGGCATGTGGCAACAGCCTCGGCGCTCAGAGGCGAATTTGCAGCAGTTGCATAATTGACTGTTACCGTCTGACCGGAAGCTTTGTTAAGCGTTACTGTAAAGGTATGAGCTGTGATTCCGGAATTTCCTTCGTTGACGGATTTATCCGCTATAGAAATAGCAGGAGCGGCATCGCCGTCATCATTGATGGTCGCGAGGCCCTTGTTATCGGAAATCGTTGCATTTCCGGGAAGCGAAAGATTCATAAAAAACGTTTCTGAAGCTTCATTTTTTGTATCATTGAGGATGGTTACTTCAATATCTTTTGAAGTTTCCCCCGGTAAGAATGTAAGAGTGCCTCCTTTTGCAGTATAGTCTTTTGTTGAGATAGCTGTACTGTTTGTGGTGGCGTAGGTTACAGTAATATTCTGGTACGATGCATGGCTGAGAGATACCGTAAAGGTTGCCGTAACTCCGTCGCCTTCTGTGACAGTCGCATCATTGATGGAAATGGAAGGATCTGCATCATTGTTTGTAATTGTATAAACATGCGAAGTGGTTCCCGTTGTATTGTAGCCGCTTCCTGCAGCCAGGGCAACGGTGAAGGTTTCATCAGCTTCAGTTTTTGTATCATCAACAATGTTGATAGGAAGAGAATAACTTGAACTTCCTGCAGGAATGGTAATGCTTCCCGATCCGGGATCTGAATAGTCATCTGCTACCGTTGCTGTGCCTGCTGTTACCGTATAATTTAATGTAATGGCAGATGTGGGCGCCGGAGTTAAATCCACCTGAAGAGATGCACCGGCATCTTCTGCACCGCTGCTGGATGCAATATTAAAAGAAATATCAGGCGTGGTATCGTCGTTTAAAATAACAACTTTTGCACTATTACTGGCAAGAGATGCGTTGACAGGATTGGAAAAAAGAATGGCTGCTGTTTCATTGGGTTCTTCTCCAGGATCGCCGTTTACAGTAAGGTCAATGGTTTTTGAAGTTTCGCCCGGCAAAAAGTCAAGAGTTGCAGATGCAATTGCAGTATAATCGGTTCCTGCATTTGCAGGATCGGTTTCACCCAGAGTATTGGCATCATCGGTTACATAGTCTACACTGACTGTCTGGCTGTAAGAACTTGAAAGACTTACCGTAAAGACAACCGTCTGTGTCCCTGCATTTCCTTCGCTTACATCTGCCGGATCTGCAATGGAAATGGTCGGCTGTGTTTCTTCAGGAGGCACAGTCGGATTTGTGCCTCCGCCTCCGCCTCCGCCTCCGCCCATTCCAAGCATGGCAAAAAGACCAGCATTCATCCCTTCTTCACCACCGCCGGCTGCTGAAAAATATGCCAGCAATGTTCCCGGCCAGGAGGCACAGGAGGTTCCAAAGAGAAGCAGGGAACCTGCAAACAGTATTTTTATAAATGGATTGATGATTTGATTTTTAAATGCTTCCATAGTTAAACCTGCTTAATAAAGTCTCTATAATAATAACCGACGAAAAAAGAGTTAAATTTCTTTTTGATTGAATATGACTTGATATTGATTCTATCGTAAGGGTTTAATTTAAGCAACCGGGGGGAACCCTGGGTCTGTCGCTGTCAGAAAGGATTTTGAAAAAATGACGTAAGTTTTAAATCGATTCAAAAAATTTTATTTGAATTTTTTTATTGATTTTTTATATTTTTTCTTTTTTTGCATATATGGATGCAAAACCAGGGCAAAAGAACTAGCCAGAACCTTCAATTTTGTTCTGATAGCTTTTTAAGAAGTGTAAAAATCTCTTTCTCAGACTTTGCATAACATAATCCAAGAGATGACTGTTCTTCCAGGTTGAAATCAGAAAGGACATGAGAAGCAACATCGGGATGATCAGGACGGCCCACTCCGAAACGAATTCTGTAAAAATCAGGACTTTTACAGTGGAGCATTATGTCCCGAAGACCATTATGTCCTTTATGACCGCCTCCTTTTTTTGACCGAATTTCAGAAAAAGGCAGTTCAATTTCATCGTGAAGAACAATCAAATGCTCTACAGGAATCTTAAAAAATTTCATGAGATCACAGACAGGCTGTCCGGAAAGATTCATGAATTTCTGGGGCCAGATAAAAAGAAATGACGAATCGAAATCAGGATGGGACGCTTTTGAAAATTCAGCTCCGCTTTTTTTATCACGGGAAGAGGTCTGCCAGGCGGATTCCAGATAATCCAGCAGTAAAAATCCGGCATTGTGTCTATTATTTCTATACTTTGCCCCGGGATTTCCGAGCCCGGCAATGGCAATTGATTCCGGCACCATAATACCAGTTTTTGATTACTGTTCTTTCTGTATAGTAAAACCTGTTTCCATAACGAAACTCTTGACCCGATGGCTGGAAAGAATCCACTGGCTTTATGGCAGCCCCAACACATATGGTTCTGGCCAGAAAATACAGGCCGCAAAAATTTAAAGATGTTATTGAACAGAAAATGGCTGTTCAGGCTCTTCAAAATGCATCCCTGTCTGACAGAATTGGATCCGCCTATATTTTCTTCGGCCCCCGGGGGGTCGGAAAAACAACCATAGCAAGAATACTTGCCAAGCGCGTCAACTGCACCTCTCCCGAGGGCAATGAACCCTGCGATCAATGCGATTCATGTCTTTCCATCCTGCACGGCAACAGCATGGACGTAATTGAAATCGACGCTGCATCACACAGGGGAATCCATCATATCCGCGAACTCCGCGAAAATGTAAAATTCCAGCCCATGACCGGGAAAAAAAAGGTCTATATCATTGACGAAGTGCACATGCTGACCACAGAATCCTTCAATGCTCTTCTGAAAACCCTGGAAGAACCGCCTGCCCATATTTTATTTATCCTTGCGACAACTGAATTCAATAAAATTCCAGAAACGATCCTTTCCCGCTGTCAGGTCTTTACTTTCGCCAAGGTTCCCCTTTCCGTTATTCAGAATTATCTGGCACAGATCTGCGAAAAAGACGGAATCAAGGCAGAAGAAGAAGCTCTGTTCTGGATTGCGCGCAGAGGCGACGGTTCGGTCCGGGACAGTCTTTCTTTTATGGAACAGGCTGTAACCTACTGTGACAAAAACATCACTTCTGAAAAAGTAAAAGAATTAATCGGCGCTGTCTACTTTGATCTTTTTCTTAAAATCACCGGCATGCTTCTGGATGAAAAGGGAAAACCGGAAGATTTAATGATGCCCGTTCATGATTTTTTCGCAACAGGCGGAGATATTACCCGTTTTGTATGGGAATATCTTGATTTTCTTCGAATGGCCGTCCACATACAGAACGGAACAGAGAACACTGAATTTCTCGGAATTCCCGGAACAGAAATCGCCCATATCAAAGATGGGCTGGAAGGAGTGGATCCGGTAAAACTCAATGTCATTTTTCACGGTATATACAATCTTCTGACAAAGGGAATGGCTCTTCGCCTCAGAAATTCCTACGAGTCAAGAGTTTTAATTGAAATGGAGCTTCTCGCATTAAAAGAAAAGCTTTTTTCTCCCAGCCTGAGCGGCATCATACAGAAGCTGAACCGTCTTTCAACAGCAATGAAAGACGGTACGCCCTATTCAGCAGAGAACGAACTGCAGAAAAAATTTCTCGGAACGGTAATCGATTCAAAATCCGTTCCCGAATTGGAGTAAACGATGAATTTCGGAGATATGTTTAAAAATATGGGAGCCCTGAAAGGGCAGATGGAGGCTTTCCAGCAGAGGATTAAAAAACTGGTGATTGCCGGCGAAGCAGGCGCAGGACTGGTAAAGGTCACTCTAAACGGAGAAGGGACCGTGCTGAATATCCAGGTGGATGACAGCCTTCTTGATAAAAATAATAAAGACATGCTGGAAGAGCTTTTGATTTCAGCAATGAATGACGGCTCAAAAAAATTAAAAGAAGCCGTAAGCCATGAAATGAAAAACGCCGTCGGAATGAATCTTCCAGGCCTGGACAAACTTTTCGGCGGCTGAGATGGCTTTTGACGCTCTTGAGGACCTGGTTCATCTGCTCACATCTCTTCCCGGAATCGGACAGAGGAGCGCCTACAGAATTGCCTTTCATTTAATCCGTCAGGATTCCTATCAGGTGCAGTCGCTCAGCGATGCTCTGATCCAGCTCAAAGAAAAGATACGCTTCTGTAATAACTGCGGCGGCCTATGCGAAACAGAACTCTGCAGCATCTGCAGCGATGATTCAAGAAATACTGAACTGCTCTGTATTGTCGAAGAACCGCAGGATATTTTTGCCATAGAAAAAACTGGCGAATTTGACGGAATGTACCATGTTCTCATGGGTGCAATTTCTCCTCTGGACGGAATCGGTCCCGATGATCTCAGGATCCGGGAACTCAGAGAAACTCTTGAAAACCGCGGCATTAAAGAAATCTTTATAGCAACCAATCCAACCCTTGAAGGCGATGCTACGGCCAGCTATATCTCAGAAATCTTTTCCGAAAAAGGAATTCTTTTTTCCCGCATTTCTCACGGTCTTCAGACCGGAGGAAGCATTGAATTTGCAGACCGTTCCACGCTTGCAAGAAGCATCCGGAACCGGCAGAAATTATGATATTTTTTTAATATGAAAATTAAAAAAACATATTGACATGAAACGTTTTTTCCGTAATTTAGAAAACAGTGAAACCTTCAGGAAAAACATATCATTTTTCTTTCAACAGATCTTTCAGACTCTGCGGGTTTCTGCGTTCCTTCCTGCCTCTGCTAATTCGGCTATAAAAACCGAAGTCCTTTAAACAATCCTGGACATTCAAAAAATCCTTTTTAAACTGGAGCAGAGACATGAAACATGAAATCGTAAAACAATATAAACCCTACAGACCGGTTGATCTTCCCGACCGGACCTGGCCGGACAAAAACATTGAAACTGCGCCCTTCTGGTGCAGTGTTGATCTCCGGGACGGAAACCAGTCTTTGATTATTCCCATGAATTTTCAGGAGAAGCTCGATATGTTCCGCCTTCTCGTTGAAATCGGCTTTAAAGAAATTGAAGTCGGCTTCCCTTCCGCTTCCGAAGTCGAATATAAATTTCTCAGAACTTTAATTGAAGATCAGTTAATTCCCGATGACGTAACAGTACAGGTCCTCACCCAGGCAAGAGAGCATTTAATCCAGAAAACCTTTGAGGCGCTTAAAGGCTGCAGACGCGCTGTTCTTCATATTTACAACTCCACATCAGAACTCCAGAGACGCGTTGTCTTCAATATGGATAAAAAAGAAATCAGGGAAATTGCAACTTCTGGAGTCCGATTTGTCAAAAAAATGGCGGCCGATATTGACACGGAAATCGTTCTTGAATATTCGCCGGAAAGCTTTACGGGGACAGAACTGGATTATGCAGTCGAAGTCTGCGATGCGGTTCTGGACGAATGGCAGCCTTCCGAAAGTCAGAAGGCAATCATCAACCTTCCTGCAACGGTAGAAATGACGTCTCCCAATATCTTTGCAGATCAAATTGAATATTTTGTAAGGCATTTAAAAAACCGGAACAGAGCCGTTATCAGCATCCATGCGCACAATGACAGAGGAAGCGCTGTCGCCGCTTCCGAACTTGCTCTTCTTGCAGGCGGAGACAGAATCGAAGGCACTCTTTTCGGAAACGGCGAACGCACCGGAAATGCAGATATTGTAACCATTGCTCTCAACATGTTTTCAAGAGGCGTGGATCCCGGCCTTGACTTTCACAACATCAACCGCATCATCGAAATCTACGAAAGAACCACACGCATGCCCGTCCACCCAAGGCATCCCTATGCAGGCGAACTGGTCTATACCGCTTTTTCAGGCTCGCATCAGGATGCAATCAACAAGGGAATGGATTACAGACGCAAAAACAGCATTCCTTTCTGGGAAGTGCCCTATCTTCCCATCAATCCGGAAGACCTCGGCAGAACTTACGAATCCATCATACGGATCAACAGCCAGTCCGGAAAAGGGGGCGTGGCGTACGTCATGGATCATGAATACGGTTTTCAGCTCCCCAAATCCATGCATCCGGAATTCGGAAAAGTAATCCAGAACATCGCAGACAAAACCGGAGGCGAAATTTTACCGGAACTGATTCTGAAAACTTTTGAAGATGAGTTTCTGAACAGCATCTCCCCCTACCAATTGATTTCTTTCGTCACATATCCGGATTCTGCAAATGAAGAAGATGTGGACTGTAAACTTGAAATTTCAATTCAGGGGGAAAAAAGAATTCTTGAAGGAAGAGGGAACGGTCCGATTGACGCCTGCAAGGATGCTTTAATCCAGGCCGGTCTTTTCCCTTACAGTATTGAAGCTTATTCCGAGCATGCTCTGGCTCACGGATCCGATTCCAGAGCGGCCGCTTATATTCAGCTCCAGACAGAAAGTCAGAAAACCTACTATGGAGCAGGCGTAGATCACAGCATAACCCGTGCTTCCATCCGGGCCCTGATCTGCGCCATGAACCGCATCCATAAATATGAGGCTTCCGGTAAAGTCCTGGAGGAAAAAAATGCGTGACTTTACTGAAATTCCTTTTCAGCCTGATCAAAAAAAGGCGGAATCCAAATGAAAATTGGTGAATATCTCATTCAAAAAGGGCAGATCAAACGGGAAGATATGGAAAAGGCTCTGGAGAAACAAAAAGAAGACCCAAACCATCTCCTGGGTGAAATTCTTGTTTCCATGGGCGCCATAGACACCCATGATCTTTTCAGTCATATCCTGAGTTTTGTAAAATCCGAGGGAACCATTCCCGACCGGATCCGCGTCTGGATCAGCCAGGACGAAATCGACAGACTCATTCAGGAATATGAAAAATCCAACTGAAGATTATCAGTGAAATTTTACAGCCTGACGATAATATCACTATTAAGATCCACGGAACGCACATCCTTTATTTGCTTCGGATTCAGAAGTTTTTAAATTCTTTTCCGGTCTTAAAATGTCACAGGGGTACTGTAAAATCAATCCATGAAAAAAGAAAAATTTCGTTTTATTGATTTATTTGCTGGCATCGGCGGCATGCGCCTTGCCTTTGAGAAAGCTGGCGGAAAATGCGTTTATTCCTGCGAATGGGACAAATTTGCATCCGTTACATATAAAGAAAACTTCGGCGATGAGCCTGCAGGCGATATCAGAGAAGTTTCTTCCCGGGGGATTCCCGATTTTGATATTCTTGCCGCAGGATTTCCCTGCCAGCCTTTTTCAATCTCCGGCGTTTCCAAAAAAAATGCTCTGGGAAGACCCCATGGATTTCTTGATGAAACCCAGGGAACGTTGTTTTTTGAAATTGCAAGAATTATCCGCGATAAAAAGCCCAGAGGCTTTCTTCTGGAAAATGTAAAAAACCTTGTTTCTCACGACAGAGGAAGGACCTTTCGGATCATAGAAAAAACTCTTACAGAGGAACTGGGCTATCATATTTCATACAGAGTGATCAATGCAAAAAATGTTCTCCCCCAGCACAGAGAAAGAGTTTTCATTGCAGGTTTTCTGGATTCTGAAGATCTGAAAAACTTTTCATTTCCTTCGTTTGAGCTGAAAGGACAGACCAGAGGAATTTCAAATGATAAAAATCCGTCGCTGTCGTCAATTCTTGAAACAAAAGTGGACCAGCGCTATCATCTCACAGATAAGCTCTGGTCATATCTTCAGGATTATAAAGAAAAACACAGATTAAAAGGAAACGGATTCGGCTACAGCCTTGCAGATAGAAATGGAATTGCCCGGACTCTTTCTGCAAGGTATTACAAAGACGGCTCAGAAATCCTGATCCCGGTAAAAGGAAAAAATCCTAGAAGACTGACGCCGCGTGAATGTGCAAGACTGATGGGATTCCCGGACAGCTTCAAAATCCCCGTCTCCGATACGCAGGCATACAAACAGTTCGGAAATTCCGTCGCCGTCCCAATTGTCAGCATCATTGCAAAAAATATTGCAGCTGCAATCCATAAAGAACCCGGTCAGAAGAAAATTGAAAAAGGAAAAACCCACAGGAAAAAAAGAGCCATCGCCTGAAGAAAAAGCGTTTCTTGAAATTCAGACGCAATTTCCTGAAATCAGGCGGAGCCTTCTTCTATGGTACAAAAAAAACAGCAGAAATTATCCCTGGAGAAAAACAGGAAACTGGTTTCACCTGCTCATGGCAGAGATGATGCTTCGCCGAACGAAAGCAGATCAGGTCCTACCCGTATATAAGAAATTTACAGAGAAATACAGAACTCCGAAAAGCGCTGCAGAACTGACACAGGCAGAAATTCGCAGACTGTTTGAGCCGCTGGGCCTTTCCTGGAGAGGTAGACAGATTCACAAAACTATCGCTTATCTTTCCGATCATTATGCAAAAAGAGACCCTTGCCCTCAGGACTTGCTAAAAGAGATTCCCGGTGTGGGCAGTTATACCGAAGCCATCCTCAGGAACAGGCTTTTCAATGAGAGATGCGCCGCCGTCGATTCCAATATCGTAAGATTTTTTACGCGAATTGCCGGAACGGATTATGATCCAGAAAAGCGAAGGAAAAAATTTTTAATCGATTCAGCAAACCGCCTTATGAATACAAAACGAAGCTTTGAGCTAAATCTTGCCATCCTGGACTTTACAGCTCTCGTATGCAAATCATCAAGGCCGCTCTGCAGCAATTGCTGCCTGAAAAAGCTCTGTATGAGTAAATATTTAATAGAATAAGCTATTCACCTTTCATTACCAGGAAAACCAGAGAACGGGTTTCAAAAAAACATACATTTTAGCTTGACAAATTCTATTGTTTTTCAATTTTATTCATCTGCCAATTTATTATTTTATGAAAAATGCATTCATTTCAGTTTTTGTTCGCAACAACAAAGAAATTCAGAGTCTGAATGGCCTACGAGCTCTTGCAATAATTTTCATTCTCATTCTGCATACAAAAGTAGTTATAACGACTACACAACAAAATGTGCCCGATATTTTTTTAATTCTACTGGAGAATTTACGATCGGGCGTTGATCTATTTTTTATACTCAGCGGTTTTTTAATTTCATCCGGTCTGTATTTAAATTTCAAGAAAGATGGGAAAATCAACTATAAGAACTTTTATATTAAACGATCGCTTAGAATTTTTCCAGCATATTATTTTTACTTGCTGATATCATTTTTAATCGTAAGTTTGCAGGTCAATAATTTACCGGAAGGATCGCACGAAAGATACCTTGCAGAAAAAGGCCTTCAATATGTTATTTATGATTTTATTTATCTTACCAATTATTTCCCAAGTTT
>JAOUOA010000300.1 GCA_029880625.1 Spirochaetia bacterium | reverse complement strand
CCGCATTTATGGGATTTTCCTTTATGGCCAGTTCGATTTATGTAATCAATGATCTTAAGGATGCAGAACTGGATAGATCCGATTCCAGGAAAAAGCACCGTCCAATTGCATCTGGAAAGATCTCAACTGCAGGCGCTGTGACCATCTCCTCTGTGCTTTTCTTTTTCGGCATGACTCTGTCTTTTTTTCTGGGAGCTGAAATTATCGGTATTTTTGGATTTTATTTCCTGATGAATATCTTTTATACCTATCTCGGGAAAAAAATCATTATTGTTGATGTTATGACAATTGCTCTCGGATATGTCCTTCGGGTTCTGGTTGGCGCCTTTGTGATTGATGTTGAAGCCAGCCCATGGCTTTTATCCACAACCTTTTTTATTTCACTATTTCTGGGCTTTTATAAAAGATATTATGAAGTAAAAACATCAGAAACAGAATTCCTTCTGGGCGGCATTTATATTCCGGAAACATTAAGAAGTTTTTCCAACGTAACCGCTGCTTTGAGTATAATGAATTATTCAATTTATACGATTCTTGGACCTCATTCTGAAGCCAACTTGATCTGGACTGTTCCCCTTGTTGTGCTCGGAATCTTCCGTTATTATGTTTTAATGCAGACGCCGGAAGAGGTCAAAGACGGAAACCCCTCCGATATTTTACTCAATGATAAATTCATCATTCTTACCATTTTATTATGGGTTTCCCTTTGTGCTTTTCTGATACTTTACTTTCAGCCGGCCGGAATGACGCTGGCTAATTTTTAGTCGACCTGTGAACTTGAAGTAAAAATTCTGGCCCTATGCCAACATATTCTTATCAATGTGCGGATTGCGGCCATGTTTATGATGCTTTCCAATCCATGAAGGATGAACCTCATACGGAATGTCCTGAATGCAAAGGGAAGGTCGAACGGTTAATAGGAGCCGGTTCCGGTATTCTTTTCAAGGGAAGCGGTTTTTATGTTACTGATTATAAGTCCTCTTCCGGCAGTGCATCTACAAAAACAGACAGTAAGAAAGGCTCTTCCGGGGCATCGGGGAATTGATATGGCACAGTCCGGTTCACCGGCTGGAAGGCTCGGCATACTTGCCGGGCTGGGAGATCTTCCGTTTCTTGCAGCGCGCGAGGCTTTAAAAGCTGGCGAAGACGTATTGATATTCCCTTATACAGATGATCCCGTACCGGAAGATCTTCAAAACAGATCTCACCGTGTTATCCTTACAAAAATGTTTACTTCTGTTCTCAGAACAATGATCCATTCAGGAGTGGACCGTCTTTTACTTCTCGGAAAAGCAAAACGGAATCTATTATATGAGAATCCATCATTTGACCTTCGTTCACTGTGGGTTCTTCTTAAAATGAAAAACCAGAGCGATACAAATATGTTTTCGTATTTTTCCGGAATTTTTTTAAAAAAAGGAATCCGGATCATACCGCAGAATACATATCTCAAGCATCTGAGTCTGCCTGTAGGAAGATACGGCAAAAAATTATCAAAACGGGAATTAGACGACGTTGTTTTCAGCCTTCATTATGCGAAAGAATTGAACCGTCTTGATATCGGCCAGACGGTGGTTGCCGGCAGCAAAGCCATCCTTTCTGTGGAAGCGGCGGAAGGTACTGATCAGTGCATAAGGAGAGGGGGCAAGCTATATCATGAAAAGGGAGCAGTGGTATGCAAAATTGCAAAACCCGATCATGACATGAGATTTGATATGCCTGCTGCAGGATATGAAACTCTTTTCAGTATGAAAGAATCAGGCTGCCGTGTAATTGCGATTGATTCGAAAAATACACTGGTGATTGACCCTCCGGAGTTCCTTAAATGTGCGAAACGTTTTAATATTTCGATTGTATCCATTGATCCATACAATTTTAATTATAAATTATTAAATCAATCCCCAGAAAAGAGTTCCGGCAGATGAAAAAAAAATCTTCTCCAGAAAAGAAAAAAAATTCGCTTTCATTAAAAAAGAAGAAAGCAGTGGGGAATAAAACTGTTACAGGAAATGCTTCTGTAAAATCCGGACAAAATGCGAAGATCATTTCGAAAGGTTCCGCTAAAAAAACATCCGTGAATGTTTTTAAGTATCCTGTTATGATTACTGCCGGAGAGCATTCCGGGGACCTTCTTGGTTCGGATATCATTAAATCCTTCCATAAAAAAGACATTGTTCGGTTTTTTGGAACCGGCGGTCCCCGGATGGAAAAAGAAGGTGTCGAAATTATTGAAAATGTTGAAAATATGAGCGTCCTTGGTTTTATTGAAGCTTTTCAAGCATACCGGCGTCTTAAAAAGCTCGCCCTTCACCTTGTCGATCTTGCTGTTGCGAATAAAACCCGTCTTGCCATTCTTATCGATTATCCAGGATTCAACCTTCGCCTTGCTGCGATGCTGAAAGAGAAAGGAATTCACGTTGTTTTCGTTGTCAGCCCTCAAATCTGGGCATGGAAATACGGACGGATTCATTCTATTAAAAAATTTGTTGATCTTATGCTTGTTCTTTTCCCGTTTGAAAAAGAAATTTATGAACGTGAGGGAATCAATTGCGAATGGATCGGTCATCCGCTTGTGAAACGAATTCCTTTGCAGTTGAAATCAGAAACTGCGGTTAAAAAATATAACGGGATTACTGTCGGTCTAATGCCGGGGAGCCGAAGATCCGAAGTTTCCCGGCATCTTTCCGCAATGCTTCAGGCGGCGGAAATTTTAGCAGAGCGTTTTGGAAAAATCAGGTTTCTGATTCCCTGTATTGATTCTTCATTAAAAGAAATGATTGAAAAAGAGCTGATTCATCATCCTGGCCTGAATGCCGAGGTGTATGACGGTAATTCTCTTGCGGTGATGAACGCTTCGAGAATGATTATCCTTTCATCGGGAACAGCAACTCTGGAAGCTTCCTTTTTCAGAAAACCGATGGTGATCGTTTACAAAGTTTCCTGGATAAACTTTATCATAGCATCGCTTTTATCACGTGTTCGTTTTATCGGTCTTGTAAATATTCTTGCAAGAAAGCAGACGGCGCTTGAGCTGCTTCAGAAAGAAGTGACTCCTGCAAACATTGCAGATGAGGCTTCAAGAATTTTAACCGATAGAAAATACAGAGAAAATATGATTTCTGAAATGGATTATGTAAACAGCCATCTCGGCAAAGGAAATCCCGCTTCAAAAGCTGTGGATGCTGTTATGCGGCATTTTGTAAAAAGAACCTGAAAATCAGAAGTTGTCGGGACAGCTTAAAATTTTACGGCGTATCAGGATTTTTTTATATTTTAATAAATAGCATGAGATTCAGATCCGACTTTTAGAACAGAAATCTCATCAAAAAAGGGAAAATTTCTGCAGCAGACGAAAGGGTTTCTGTGATCTGCAATGTGAAGAAATTTTTTATCTGGAGAAAGAATATGAGGCATTTGCTTGAAATCAGCGATTTAACACGTGAGGACTTTTTCAGAATTATTGACAGGGGCATTGAACACAGGGGAAACAGGTCGCTTGCACAGAAGTTTCTTGATCAAAAAACAATTGCGCTTTTGTTTGAAAAAGCCTCAACCCGAACGCGCCTGTCTTTTACTGTCGCAGCACAGGAACTGGGCGGGAATGTGCTTTCTCTGGAAGCAGATATGCTTCAGCTGGGAAGAGGAGAGAGCATTGAAGATACAGCGGAGGTCTTTTCCCGGTATATGCATGCAATTATGATTCGTTCGCGTTCTCATGAAAATGTGCGTACCATGGCCGCAATGAACCGAATTCCTGTAATTAACGGTCTTACGGAACTTCATCACCCCTGCCAGACTCTTGCTGATTATATGACTTTAAAGCAGTACGGATACGATATATTGAAAGGAAACTTTATCATTGCATTTGTGGGCGAAGGAAATAACGTTTTTAATTCTCTTGCTGCTGCTTCTGTTTTTTCGGGAAGCGAGGTAAGAATTGCATCGCCGGAAGGATACGGAATTTCACCTGAAATCAGGGATTTTTTAAGCCGGAATCATGTAACTGTAAAAGAATTTAAAGAACCTTCCGATGCTGTCAGGGGAGCGAATGTGATCTATACGGATGTCTGGGTGTCAATGGGCCAGGAAGAAGAAGTCAAGGAGCGAAAAAAAATATTTTCTCCATACTGCATCGATGAAAATCTGCTTGCCCATGCAGATCCTCAGCACATCGTAATGCACTGTCTCCCGGCACACCGCGGAGAAGAGATTACGGCAACTGTAATGGAAAAGTATTCGCGGTATATTTTTGATCAGGCTGAAAACAGGATGCATGTGCAAAAAGCGGTTCTTGAATGGATTTTTGAAGCTCTTTAAAGCCTTTTATTCGGTTACAGGAAACCGGATTAGTATTTCGCCACTTTGAACAGGAATCCGGATTCTGTATATATATTTTTTTTTATTTTGAAGTTGATGTTCGGAAAGAGGCACTTTGAATTTGTAGTAAGCTTCTTTTTCAGCCTCAATCGTTTTTCTTGAAAAATAAATTTCCTGCTTTTTAACAGATGTTTCACCCTGATAAATTTCAATTTCTGGAGGGGCGGTGAACGACAGATCTCCTTTTCTTCCCGGGAACTGAACGGTAGCGCCTGAAAAGTTCGCCAGTTTTACA
>JAOUOA010000299.1 GCA_029880625.1 Spirochaetia bacterium | reverse complement strand
GTATTTTCATCATATTATTAAAAAAGAGAATCTCTCTGCAGACAACTTTCAGCCTTCAGTTTCTTTTGTAATGTTCCTGATGCTTCTGCTGATGGTTTTTGTCGGCGATTTTCAACCCTTTCGCATATATGATCAGGCAATGAAAGCCGGAGGAGGACTTTTCAGAAATTACCATGAAATTTATGAACTTACAGGATTCATTTTTTTTGATCTGGGATGCGCCGGCTTTCTTATGATTCTGATTTTGCAGTCTGTTCGAACAGAGGAAACTTCAAGAAATATTCTTCTTCGGATCCGAATTCTGTTCGCAGGAAGCTTTCTTTTTCTCGGTCTGTCTTTTTATTTCAGTCTTTACTCATTCCAGACTTCCGGTATCTTTATGAAAGAGGGACAGAGTCTTTTTTTTACCTTTGCGGTCTTTCTTTCTGCTCTTTATCTTCTGTCGTATGAAATGGGCCGGAAACCTTCCGGAAGCCTTTCCTTTTTTTATCTTATTTTTGCAGCAGGAACAATCAATTCTGTTTCAGAGGCGATGAGTTCTGAAACTGCGGGTCTGATTTTTTCAGGCGCGGGACTGCTGCTTCTTCTTTTAAATTTTATTCTTACATTGGCGATGCCTGTTCTCAAACGTCCGACCGGTGAACTCTTTCTGAGCCGATTTTTTCCTGCACTGATCCTGCTTTTGATTGTATCAGCAGATTTTTTTGTTTCTGTGACGGATCTTTGCTCCCGGCGCTCCGTTCTTTTCTGTACATTTTCTGATTCGCCGGAAACGGTGCTGAATTCTTTAAGGTCTCTGCTCTATATCGTTTCAATATTCTTTGTCTTTGTTCTGTTTTTTAATTCGGATCTGTTTGGGAAGATTCGCGGAAAAGGCTGGAAAGGAATCTTCCTCAGCGCTGTGCCTGCAGCGGCATTTTCTGCAGGTCCGGTTTTCTTTCTGTCTCAATCGTTTGACGGCAGGAATCTGTTTGATTTATGGATTTATCTTCTGCTTCCCTTTTCGGCTCTCTTGATCTTCTTTTCAATTCTTTATCTACTGATTGAAAATTCAAAAAAACTCAGAGAACCGGGAAAAATGACCGTCGGCTATATTTATTTTTTTCGGGAGATGGTTTTAAATTACAGGCTTTACATTCCCGGAATGTTTGTAATTTCGTTTTTAATGTTTCTTGTATCGGGTTCCGGATTTTTTCTTGAAGCAAAAGAGCACTTTACCTTCCATTATTATCTTGCAGCGCCTGAAAGCGAGTATTCAGATACGGTTCATTATAAAAGCGAAGATAAATTCTTCTTTGAAGGTTACGAACTGAGTCCTTACGAACTCATTTTCTATTCGGACTTCAATGATTCTGCCGATCCCAAAAAACCGGAACATTTAATTATGGCGCGGGAACATCATTTGCGGATTTACAATCCCGGTTCTGTCCGCACGGCCGGTAAAACCGGTCTGTCCCGGCCTCATTTATATGAGGATGAAGGTTTGTTTTTTTCAGAACCGTTTGATCTGTTTCCCGGCGGCACTTTTGTTGCGCTAGATCAGTTCTTTCCTGCAGTAGAACCGTCAAACAGTGAAATTTTCAAAGACCCCGTCACAGGAGTCAAATTTAGAAAACGAATTCAAAGATCGGGAGATAATTACGGACTGATAGACGGTATCAAAGTCACTGCAGGTCATCTTGACCTGAAAGCCGATATGAATCATCTTTTTGAATATTACTATTATTTCACGGACAGGTCCCGGCAATTTTATGCAGGAGTATTTCCAGAAAAAATTTCGCTCAGTTTTTCTGCCAAAACTGCGCCGCTGTTTCTGTATTTTTTTCTCTCTTTTTTTATATTCTCCGCTGCAGCGTGTCTCTATCTGCTGATCTTTTATAATGAACTGAGGGAAAAATGAATTTTCAAAATCAGTTAAAAATATTTTCTTTTGCATGCGCGTTGATTCTGCCGGGAATTGTTTCTGCCCAGACAAATTCTTATGAAATCCGCTGCAGAACTGTCAATGGAACAACCGGGAAGCCTCAGAAATCAGAAAAAGCAGTCCTCGTCCTTATGAAAAATATTCCTGAAACGATTGCAGAAATCCAAAACCCCGGGCCTCAATTCCAGTTTACTCTTGATCAAAAACCCATTTTTCCGCTTCTCATAAAAGTAATTTATAAAAATACAGAATTTTCAGAAGTGATCGCATCCGAATCGGGAATTCTCAATTCTGTAACCGTTTTTGAGCCTGGAGCAGCATCGGAAGACATCTCAATCAAATCTGTGATTCAGATCATAAAAAAAAGGGATTCGCTTCATGTAACGGAAATCTACAGCGTGAATAACCGCTCCATGCCCCCCAGGGTATTTCAGTCTGAAAATTTATATTTTTTATCTCCGCAACCGGCAGAAAATCTCAAAATCATGGTGCAGCATGAAAAAACATCCGTTGCCCGTCCTGTTTCATTTAAAATCATAAATGGGAAAAAAAGAATTTCTCATGATTTCTCTCCTGGATTTTCAGGTTTTTCTGCAGAATACGAAGTGCCGGATCATGCTTTTTCTGATGGTTTGCTGTATCATGGCGATGCATCCGGTAATGTGATTCAAAGAAGGGCTGAATCCAGAATTGTTCTCTGGCAGCCGAATGATGCAGAACCTGAAATTACAGGCGGAATGGAAGTGCGTTCAATTTCTTTTGACCGGGACCGTGCACTGCAGGTGGACTATTCAACAGACAGCAGACTGAAATATTCTCTGGACCGAGGAGGATATGTGATCGACAGTTCCTTTGACTCCTGGCGAAATCCGATTTTTGACAGCATTCATAAAAGTCTGATCGGCATTGTTCTTTTTTTCGGAATATTTGTTCTTATTCTTTTTTATGCTGTCAGGCAGAATGTTTTTTTAAGAAAAAATTGAGACGCGCGATGGCATTATGGAGTCATCAGCTCTGATGATCCTGAAATAAATCATTTCATTTATGAAAAGGATTGAACATCGCAGGGTTCTTTGTGATAACTCAAAATGATTTATAGTGCCGTAAAGATGAATGCGAAAGAGACTTGCGTCGTTGAGCATTCCTGAATATTGTTTATAAAATTTCATTACGAGTTAAAAATAATGGGGCTATTTACGCGCCAATCATTGTGTTTGATAGCGCGGTCTTACATTCAGGAAATATGATTTTTTAATAAGCATTTGAGCCTGGAAAAATAAAAAGAATGGACAAAATCAGCCTTTAATTGATTCTTTTGAATTATTTTTATAAAGAGGAATTGTAATAATGGAATTTATGATTTGTATGCCTTTGAAAATAAGACGTATGCTTCAAAACGTTCTTATTCTCATAACTGTTTTTTTTACTTCATTCTGCAATCTGAATGCGGATGATTCTTTAGTCGGCGATCGCAAAGGAACGTTTGCTCTCATTAAAACTGACAAGGGGACCCTGCCTGTTCAGCTTTTCCCCAAAAGCGCTCCTCAAACAGTGAGTCATTTTATTAAGCTTTCCCAAAAAGGATTTTATGACGGCATTATTTTCCATCGTGTGATCGAGGATTTCATGGCTCAGACCGGCGATCCTCTGGGAAATGGAACGGGAGGCCCGGGCTACCAGTTTGCCGATGAAATCAATGCAAAGGCTCTGGGACTTGATAAGATCCTTCTTCGTGATGCTCCGGAATTTCATGGACGTCTCCAGAATTATGTGATTCGTTCCATGAAAATAACCTCCCAGCAGGAACTTGACAGAAGACAGAATGAGGCCAATCGAATTTATAGCAATCTGATGAAGATGAGCGTAATGGACTTTCTCATCAAATCAGGATATCAATACAATGATCAGCTGGATTCAAAAAAAGCGCTCCGGGGTTCTGTTGCCATGGCAAACTCTGGTCCCAATACCAACGGATCCCAATTTTTTATCAATCAGGTTGATACGCCGCATCTTGACGGACTTCATACAGTGTTCGGTCAGCTGATCGGTAATTATGAAATTTTGGATAAAATCATTACTTCAGGAAACGGAAAGTCAAAGATTCTCAGCATTAAAATTTTAAAGAGATAAGTCAGTCAATCTGAGCCAGGTATCTTAATAGATCCGATGAAGTGAGGATTCCCGAAATGTTGTCATTTTCATCCATTACAACAATGGCATTAATTCCATTTTCGATCATTGCGCTTGCCGCTTCTTTTACACTGACAGTTTCATAAAAAGAAAATACCGGTTTACTCATTATGTCGCGCGCAAGAATCGACCGGCTGAATTCTGAAATGCTGCTCATAACGGATGTCAGTTTTTCAACATCATAACTGGAGATTATGCCGATCAGATCACCGCCTTCCGTTACAACAGGAATATGGTGGATGGAGTTTTCATCCAGAAGCTGAACTTTTTCGAGAACCGGATCTTCAGGGAATAGAGTAATCGGATTGGTGCTCATCAGTTTACCGATTTCCATGAATCCCTCCTTGAATTAGAAATAGATTCTTTGAACAAATTAAAGGATCGGGAATAATCTGCAAGTAAAGATATGGATTATTTAAAAATAAATCATTTGGTGAGAATCAGGATCGTTTCTATAAAAATGAATTCAATATGGATCTCCGGGTTTGAAACCTGTCCAAATCTTATTCTATACT
>JAOUOA010000298.1 GCA_029880625.1 Spirochaetia bacterium | reverse complement strand
AAACTTGCTTGAAATATGAAAAGCCTGAATATCGGATATTGAAGGCTTAAATTAATCGATTATGAATTTGCTTTTAAAATGTTAAGATATAATGAAATCAACATGCTTTTTACAAGAAGGAGAGAGTTCCAAAAATTATTAATAAAAAATTGCATCTGAAAACACACTTTTCAGAAAAGAGCTGCAGATATCTGTAAAATTCTGGAATATCAAGAACATTAACCGTCCTAATATCGTTCATATCTTAACTGATTGATGAACCGAAAAACCTTTATCCACACCTTCCTGAGAGGGGGCCCTTGCCCCTCTCTTTTTTCCGATTGCTGAAATCTTTAATAAATGAAAATTTTAGAGACAGAAATTGAGTCCGTTTCACAATTAGCCAGGGAATAAAGTATGCTTGAGTTAATTGAAGCCTGTACAGTGGGGAAAAAAGTTGCCGGGATTCCTCTCTGGATGGCTGTTGCGGGATTTGCAATTGTGATTCTGGTCACAGATATTTTTCTGGGATTCGGAAAAAAGAAACGCCTGAACGAATTCCGCATTAACAAAAATATCCTGGAATTCAGTTTTCTTAACCAGCTTGTGAAAAAATCGTATTTCCCTTTTTTGATTCAGTTTGTATCTGTTGCGCTTCTTTTCCTGATCATAACAGCCGGTCTGTACGGAGAAGTCAGAGGAAATATTTCGACCATCCTCACCTGGGGATGGTGGTGGGTTCTTCTTGTCTTTATCATTTTTTTCTTCGGGAAAACTTTTTGCGCGATCTGTCCCTGGGAAGGGATCGCTTCTCTTATGACCGCTCTTTCCCTTCGATCAAGAAAAAAGAAAATCGGATTTGAAATGAAATGGCCCCGGTTTCTGAAGAATCTTTATCCCGCAGCATTTCTTTTTATTCTTCTCACCTGGCTGGAACTGGGATTTGGCGTAACACATTCTCCGAAGGCAACGGCAATTTTCGCCATCCTGATGACAGGGCTTGCTCTATTTACTGCTCTGTTTTTTGAAAAAAGAGCTTTCTGCAGATACGGATGCCTGGTTGGGCGCATCAGCGGACTTTATGCTCTTTTCAGCCCTGTAGAGCTTCGCGCAAATTCTGCAGATGTCTGCAAAGACTGCAATGGAAAGGAATGCATGAACGGAAGCAGCCGCAGCGCTCCCTGTCCCACATTCCTTTATCCGGGCGGACTGAAAGAAAATACATACTGCACACTCTGTACAGAATGCATCCGCTCCTGCCCTCATGACAATCTGGCGATTCGCTTCAGAGAACCCGGCAGAGATCTTTTTAATAAATCAAAATTCAGAACCGACGAGGCAGTTCTTTCGCTGATTCTGATTTCTCTTACTGCTTTTCACGGCATCACGATGACTCCTCTCTGGGATGAATTTATTAATGTGCTTCGCATTTTTTCAGGAATGTCCCATACGGAAGCATTCACAATTCTCATGACGGCCATCATGGCAATTCCGTTTCTTATGTATTTTGCAGCCATTTCTGCGACAGGAATGATTTCAAAATCCGGTCTGGGAATTAAATTTTTTTTTCAAGCTTTCGCCTATCCGTTAATCCCTGTCGCATTTTTCTATCACCTTGCCCACAATGCGATGCATTTTACGACTGAGGCCCTCCTGATTGTACCCGCCCTCAGCGACCCATTCGGTCTGGGCTGGAATCTTTTCGGAACAAAGGATGTCAATTACGGGGATCTGGTTTCGCCAGAAATCATATGGTGGTTTCAAATTCTCTTTATCATCGCAGGCCATATTTACGGTGTAATGACAGCCGTTAAAATTTCGCAGAAAACCCTCGGGGAAGATAAAAATGCATCCTATGCATTGATCCCTCAGATCATTCTTATGATTCTTTTTTCCGAATTCAGCATCTTTTTAATTTTTCAGACCATGGATATGAGAACAGGATTGTAAGAAGGCGGGAAATGATTTTTTCAGAAAATAGTTTTTCTCTGGAAGCGTTTTTACCTGTAATAGCAGATTCAAATCAGTCAGGAGTTGTTAAATCTGAGGCAGACTTCCGAGATTGTCTTTTTCTGTATTATTTTCATTGGATCTTAAATATTTTTCTTTATAGATGGATATAGCAGATCCTTTTCTGAGATTCCCATCCTTGTCCGGAAAGGCCGTTGCATAGTTCACGCCATTTTTGATATCTTCAAGAATGGCGCTTCTGCTTATATAATCGCAATCTTCCAGCGAGGCTGAAACTGCCTTATGCCTCCTCAGAGACTCAATTTGAGTTCCCGATGGATTCATGCGGACTCCTGAAATTAAATACTCTGCTTTTTTTCCTTTTTTTTCTTTCTCCATCAGGAAATCCTTCAATCTATAAAAAATTCAAAAAATATCTTCGATAAAATACCCGGTTTCCCGGGCCCGAAAAAACCTGGTAGCTATAATTGACGAAAAAAGCAAGAAAAATCCTGTTTTTTTTATACTTGCCGATTCATGAGTCTGTAATATTTTTATCAAAATTACACTAGAACCTTCTATCAAAATTATTTCAGAATGCATACAGAAAACCTTTTGGAAAAAACTTCAGATCACTTCGCAGCACAAAGCAAACAATCATTGATCCTCATTGTTGACGACCAGCCTGCAAATCAGATTCTAATGCAGAAATACATGGAAATGATGGGCTATAAAAGCATTGTCGCAGGTACTGGTCTGGAAGCAGTCGAAATGGTTAAGCCTAACCGCCCGGATCTTATTATCATGGATGTCATGATGCCGAAAATGAACGGGTTTGAAGCGACAAAAATCATAAAAGATGACCCTGAAACATCTGGAATCCCTGTGATTATCATGACATCCCTTGACTCGGAGGAAGACAGAGTTCAGGGGATCGAATCAGGGGCTGACGATTTTATTACAAAGCCGTTTAACGAAGCTACCCTTCGCGCACGTGTAAAATCTTTACTCAGAATCGGAAGCTATAACAGAACCATTCAGAATCAGTTTCTCAGACTTCAAAAAGAACTGGAAATGGCAAGAATCCTTCAGCGGTCCATCCTGCCGGACAAAAACGTAACCTTCCCTGAACTGAAAATTTCGCACAGCTACATCCCCTGTTCGGAACTGGGGGGCGATTTTTATTCAATCCTGCCGGTTCATAACAACAACCATATCGGTTTTTTTATTGCCGACGTTCTGGGACACGGAGTTCAGGCTTCTCTGGTCACCATGATCTTAAAAACGCTTTTTGATTCATACAAAGACAGCGTCATTGACCCGGCGGAGACTTTAACAAATATCAATTCCGATCTTTTTTCAATGCTGAATAATTCCGTAACATTTGCAACTGCATGTTATTTAGTCGTAAATACGGAAAATCATACAATCTGTTATTCTACGGCAGGTCATCCGCCCGGATTTTTAATTCGCAGGGATTCAAACGAAATCATCCATCTGAAAACAAGGGGTTCTGTCATTGGAGCATTTGAAAAGATGAATCTTGAGTCTCAGGAAATCGAAATATTTCCTGGAGATACTGTATTTCTTTATACCGACGGTCTAGGAGAAAATTTCAACAATAAAGAGGATGAATTCGGTCTGGAAATCCTTCCAGAAATTTTACAAAAAAACAGCTCAAAATCTCCTCAGGAAATCATCGCTGAAGTGATGAAAAGCCTGAAAGATTTTTCAAAAACAGATTTTTTTGACGATGACATAAACATCATCTGTTTTCAATACAGTCCTGAAACTTTTTAAAGAAATTATGAAAATCGGAACTCCATTATCTTCAACTGCGACAAAAATCATGCTTCTTGGAAGCGGAGAACTCGGCAAAGAAGTCATTATCGCTCTGCAGCGATACGGGGCTGAAGTCATTGCTGTTGATAGGTATGAAAATGCTCCCGGCCATCAGGTTGCGCATAAATCTTTTGCAATCAATATGGCGGATGCAAAGGAACTGAAGGATTTAATATTACAGGAACGGCCTCACATCATTGTTCCTGAAATTGAAGCGATCGCTACCGAAGTTCTCCAGGAGATTGAATCGGAAAACATTGCAGAAGTCATCCCTACTGCAAAAGCAGCCCGATTGACCATGAACCGGGAAGGGATCCGGCGGCTGTCGGCTGAGGAACTGAAACTTCCCGTCTCACGTTATGAATTCTGCAGCTCCTTCGAAGAGCTGAAAACAGCGGTTGATGAAAAAATTCATTTTCCCTGCATTGTAAAACCCGTCATGTCTTCATCCGGAAAAGGACAGTCCTATGTGGGCGGAACTGAAGCGTTAAAAAAAGCGTGGGACTACGCCATGGAAGCCGGGCGCGTCAGCCACGGCAGAGTGATCGTTGAAGAAGTCATCACATTTGATTTTGAGATCACTCTTTTAACAGTGCGCAGCATCGGAACAGACGGAAAAATTGAAACCTCTTTCTGTGAACCAATCGGCCATATCCAGGAAGAAGGAGATTATATTGAAAGCTGGCAGCCACAGCCCATGCCCATCCATGCCCTGAAAGAAGCAAAGAGAATCGCAAAAGCGGTAACGGACAGTCTTGGAGGCAGGGGAGTTTTCGGCGTTGAAATGTTCATTAAAGACGATCAGGTATATTTCAGCGAAGTCAGTCCACGTCCGCATGATACAGGCATGGTAACCATGGTC
>JAOUOA010000154.1 GCA_029880625.1 Spirochaetia bacterium | reverse complement strand
TTTCTGCCGTCTGATAGTGCGGTCATAAAAAGGAATGTTTTTACTTTTGCCAACTGTTTTTTAATGATCTTTTTGCAGCCTGATTTTCATGTTTATTGTTTGATCAGGTGTAAGAATTCTTTCTTATATTAAGATTACCGGCGGGAATCCAATCAATTTATAAATTACAATTCTTTAAATATAAATTGTCTGCCCGATAAAATCAATCGTCTGGACGCGGTACCCTCCATTACTTATTGAAGAATGAATTAAAAATTATCCTCATTTATCTCTTTGGCAAAAGAGTAGTAACGGCTGATATTGAATCCGATGGTCCATTCGCGCTTAAAGTAATCATATTCAGCGCCTCTCAGCAGCTGAGTTCTGGCCAATGTATTTTCGTTTGTAATGAAGACACTGTATGTGTGACCGCCTGTTTCATATCCGAGACCGATGCTGAATGGCGTATAGAGATAAGGAACCTTTTTGTCAAAATAAACATTTCTTAAGTAGACGTAGGGCAGATCCGATGGTTTGTTATAACTTTGATTGATTTCATCTGCCGTTAAGTTTGTCATGTCTCCGTAGCTTTTCCTGTCTTCGGTTTCATAATTGTCTCCTGTATAATCCCGTTCAGAAAGAAAAATGGTTTCGAATACCAGAGTAAGAGCCTTATAAATTTTTATCTTCCCGCCGAATCCGAGTCCGAGTCTGTCATTGTGCAGATTCTGTTTAACAAAATTTCTGTGCACAAAGACAGGGGAAATTTGAAGAGAAATTCTGTCCCAGAATTTACGCGATATCAGAACAGCTGCCATATAGCTTGTTTTATCACTGTCCGTTAGTGTGTACTGATTCAGATCTCGGTTAAGAACCTCATCAACAGCCTGGTTTCCTGACTCTATTTTGATATGCGGACCTAACGTAACAACCTGCCGCTGCGTTTCCAGACCGGCAGCGCCGAAAAGAGATATATCGACTGGAAAAGATGAAGATTGCGTGAAAAGAGTATACTTCGATTTCACCTCATATGTTTTCATGACAGTGAAACGTGATATGCCAATGGAAAAATTATCCGTCAGGCCGTAATCGAGTGCGATTTCTGTATTTGCTCCATTATCCAGACCAAAAAAATCCTGAAACGTCTCTTTTGTTGAACCGAACCGGTGGTTGAATCGAAAATCCAAAATGCTTTTCTGTAAAGGCTGGGTCGAGGGCATATGGATTAAATTGGAACCGGAGAACACCGGACCTGTGTCTTTTCTTTTGACCGGTTCCGGGGCTGATTCTGGTTCAGGTGATAAATTTAATTCTGGGTCTGCATCTGCTTCCTTATCAAGAATTTCATTGGTTTCGTTAGCAGGTTCAGAACCCAAATCTGTATTTTCATCCTGGGCATAAAGAAAACCAGACATCATGAATATTATTGTTATAATCAGAGTTTTCACTTTTCAACACTTAATATAAATTTTGTTTTCAGTCCAACGACCTCGTTCACTTTCGCAAGTCCAATATCGGGAACAGGAATTTTAAAATCCGTCAGATTGATTTTAAAAGAAGAAGTCAGCAGGTATTCATTAGCTTTCTTCGTTTTTTCAATCATGCAATCTATTAAAAAATTACTTTTCGTCACTCCATGAAGAGTCATATTGCCCCTGACTGAAAATTTTCCGGACTCTGGATCGAAAGACACAACCTGTCCTGAAAATACGGCATTGGTGTATTTTTCTGATTCCAGATACGTGACGTGCATTCTGTTATTTGCGAATTTGAATTTGCCGCTCAGCAGAAAGTCATCCTGGTTTATGTCCATCGTCACAGAAACAGTTTTATCCTTAAAATTTATAGAGCCTTTGAACTTGTTTGCAAGCCCCGACATTTTACTGTCGCCCTGCGGTGTGGTTTTAACCAGAGTGAACAGCATCTTCCCCGATGTGATCTTAAGTGTCTCATCTTTTAAATCAACAGCTGAAACTGCGCTTGCGAAAAAGATGAGTAAGATTCCCGGGACCAGAAGATTCAGAAGATGTTTTTTCATAATTGTAACAGTAAAAATTTTCATTTTAATTCTCCTTTGCTCCGTCTTTTATCCAGCAATATACAGCTGTTTTAATGCTGGAATTTGAATATTGCGTCATGGTGCCGCCGTTGATTGACTGATAGAGTATGCTGGCTTCCGGATTACCGGCAACCACTTTGGCTGAGGTGGATGCATAGCTGGTCAAATCCACTCCGCCGGCAGTGCCGTGGCATGATGCGCAATTGGAAGTAACGCCTGCAGGACCGAGAGATGAAAAAGTGACAGGCGAACTGCATGAAACACTTTCGCCTCCGCCAACAATCAATCCAATGATTCTTTTTTCCTGATCTATTTCTGATGCTTTCTTGTAGGTGCAGCCGGGCAGTGAGAAGATGAACGCAGCAGCTAAAATGCTCAAAACAATATTTGAGCTTCGAAATAATTTAATTCTTTTTACAGTTGGGGATTGCATTTGAATATCCAGTTGATAATTGCATGATTTGCAGCTTCAGATGTAACTTCAGTATGCCATGTCGAGATCGCAGTCTGGTAAAAAACACTGTTTACGACACTTCCCGGATTGATGAGCAGGATTGCAGAAAAATAGGAGCTGTCAGAATCCTCCATTACAGGAAATGCAGGCGCTGCCAATAATGGATCATGGCATTTTTTACATTTGCTGATCACTTCCGGGTTCGAAACAAGGACTGTGTATTCGGATCTGCAGGAAGTACTGACTGTCGGATAAACGATTTCTCCTGAAGATAAAACGGACCCGGATGTTTCCCTTGCAGCATTCACAACGGGTAAGATTAACGCTGCGATTTTATCCTGCTCTTTATCTTGCTCTTCCGGATTCTCTGGAATGCAGGAAATGTTCAGCGAAAAAAACAGAAGGATAAGCGGTATTGCACATTTTCGCATGACACACCTCCTTGCAAAATTAAGTCAGGGTCTTGCACCGCAATTGACGCCGCTTGCGGTTAAAGAGTTTAAATCATCGCAGGAATCATAAAGCAGCTGCGATGCATATCTCAGGTTATGAACCCCGAAACTTTTATCTTCCAGAGCGAACAGAAAATTCCAGTAGGCTTTTGCAAATCTGGTTTCATTTGAATTTTCCGTGGCAGTCGGATTTGCCGGAATTTTCGTAAATGAACTGACGATACATCTTTTATTTACAGTGATGCCGTCGGGATATTTTTTCCATTGAATATTCCCGCCTGTAATCGCGTTATAGGCAGTCTGGAGAAGTCCCGTGCAGTTCGCAGATGGATCCGCCAGCTTAACAAGCGTGGTATTGAGCTGCGAATAATAGGATGATTTATCAAAGTATGCATCCCCTTTCAGGAGGTATCCGTCATCTGCTGAAATTGTTTTAGCTGAAACGCCTGTTGGATGACATCCTGTCGTTTTGCAGCCGATATCAATTGCTTTAGGCGTACCGTGAACAATACCCACGGTTGTAAAGGAATGGCCGCCCACTGCAGGCGATAAACTTAACCGCTTTGATTCGTCAAAATCATCAACCTTATGGCATGAGATGCAGTTTGCTGCATCATTAGCCGTATGAGAAGAGTTGCCGTAGCTCTTTCCTGTATACTCGGCGCCGCCTTTCCCGAGAAGCATATCCGCTTGCGGACCGTGATGAGGTCCGGTTCGGTTGGAAACACCGTTTCCCTGAACCTGTGCCAGAATCGATTCATTGGCGCTTGCAGATCCGCTCAGGCGAACCTGATGGCAGCTTGCGCAGATCGAACCCTGCGATTTCATGTAAAGCGCGCCTGTTTCTGTTGTTACATCTGATCCATCGGCAACAAGAAGTTCAAAATTGCCTTTTTCATGAGGGCTATGGCATGCAAAGCATGTAAGGTTGGATGGATACTGGATCACATCGGTGGTGATTGCAGATCGATAGGCCACATAGCCCACGGAAAGAGGATTATAGTTCCCGTAGGTTCCGGCAATTTTTTTTCGGAATCCTTCTTTCGTATGGCAGACCTGACAGCCGCCCCCGTTAGAATAGAAAGCATCGGAGCCCTCCCATTCATATCCAATAATGGTCCATAGTGTTGTAGGGTTGTATCCGTAAATAGCCGCTCTGTATCCATTGGCGTGTACGGATTCATCCCATCCCGCCTTGGCCCATTCAATCTTATTGCCCAGTTCTGTAGTTTCACTGTGACAGTTAAAGCAGTTGAAACTGGCACCCGATGATAATGAAGAAATGTTAGCATCAACAGCAATTACAGGCGGTAAGGTATTATCGTCTTTGTTGCAGGAAAGTTCAATCAGGCAAGATAGAACAAGAAAATAAACTAATAACCATCTTTGTAGATTCATAACATCCTCCCGGGAGCTGAACCACAGCGGCCATAAATTTTTTCTATATATCTTTTTATACACCTTATTTTACAATGTGTAAAGGATTTTTGTTTTTTTATGACACAAAAAGATAATGATTTAAATCATGATAAAATTTGTTTTCACACCTGATTGGAGATGTGACTGAATTTGGAAGCAAAAACTGTATCGGATCCTGCATGTATGCAGCTTTTTCGCATGGTGCGTAGATCATGCGGGATTAGAGTTTGATTCGAAATAGACGGGATATAAAAAAATGAAATGCGTATCCGCAGGGACTGCATTGTCTTTCATAAAAACAGAGCGATAGAATAATCCGGAGAACATATGACATTTAAAATCTTCCCGGAGCTGCAGGTCCGGGTGTGAAGCAGAAATACGAAACGCCCCGGTCAGCGTTTTTTATTTTTTTCTTTCAGAACTGATTTGATCATTTTCCCGAATTTACGATCTGATTTTCTTTTTTCTGCAACGCTGGATTCAAAATGATATTTTTCTTTTAGCATTTTTCGATAATTTTTTAAGGATTCTCCGCTGATCTCATTGTTTGCAATCGCATCCAAAACCGCGCATCCTTTTTCGTTTATATGCTGACAGTCAGTGAATTTGCAGCTCCTGGATAACTCCTCAATGGAATCAAATGTCCGTTCCAGACCATCTCCGACATCAGCAATGCCGACTTCCCGCATTCCTGGATTGTCGATCAAAATCGCGCCATTATCCAGTATAAATAATTCTCTATGGGTTGTGGTGTGTTTTCCTTTATTGTATAGTGAGCTGATTTCAGAGGTTTTCATTTGTTCTTTTTTTGAAAGATGATTTAAAATACTTGATTTGCCGACTCCTGAAGAGCCAAGCAGACAGTATGTTTTTCCTTTATCAAGCATTGAAAAGAATTCATCATATCCGGAATTGGTTTTGTTGCTTAAACAAAGAATTCCAGCATGTTTTAATCTATTTTTTATTTTTATAATATTTCTTTCTAATTCTTCGGATGTTATAAGGTCAATTTTGTTTAAAATGATGATTGATTCAATGTTGGATGCATTGCAGATCGCAAGATATCTTTCAATTCTGTTTATATTAAAATTCGAATCGACTGCGGTAACAATCAGGGCACAGTCGATATTCGCCGCAATAATCTGACTTTCAATTTGTTTTCCGGTAGTCTTTCGCGAAAGAATCGATTTCCTGGAAAAAACGGAATGGATTAAAGCTTTATTTTCATCAAATTCAGAAAACGCAACCCAGTCTCCCACAGCCGGAAAGTCATCAGGGCGGACAGCTGTGAATCTTAACCTGCCGATGATTTCAGCTTCATATTCAGAGTTTTCAGACTTGATGATATATCTTTCTTTGTGTTGAGCGATTACTCTTCCGACTGAAAACATTTCTAAATTGTGATTTTTTCGGAAAAGCTCCAATTCTCTCGTATAACCAAAATCTTCCAGTATTAATCTGTTTTCTTCCATTTTAATGTGTTTGCTGCAAGTGTAATGTACAGATGCAGAAAATGAATTTGCCGGGCCCGTTAATTTAATGTATGATCAGAAATGTACAGGTCTTCATTATAGGTCCTATCCGCATTTTATAAATACACTTTTTATTCAAACCAGTCGGACAGTTTTTTTGCGGCTTTTTCTTTTACGTTATCGTTGATGTAAAGGGCAACAGTGCTTACGGCGGCGGCAAGAGCGCCCAGGTCATCGATAAATCCGACAACTGGAATCGTATCCGGAATGGCATCTGCAGGAAGAATAAAATATGCGAGAGCTCCGTATATGACAGTCTTTGCCCATGCAGGAGTTTCCGGTTCCTGTAAGGCGTAGTAAAGCCAGAGTGATTTTTCAATGACCTCTTTACCCGCCTGTTTTCCAAATTTTTTTATTTTATCCCAGTAGCCGTTTTCATCAAAATTTTCAGCCATATTTAAACATATTGATGAACCTTGAATAATTTCAACACATTTATCTAAAGTTAAAATTTATTCTGTACTACCTTTATACAGTTTTTTGCAGATTTCCATGAAGAGGGATGTGTGTATTTTGGGTTTCATCAGTATTTGCTGTTGACACAATACACTTTACAATTTAAAACAATATAAAATAGATAGGTATATAAAGAATTTATAATGCTTTATGATTGAGAAGAAGATATATTACGGTATTACGCTCATTTTAATTTTCAGCGGATTTTCTCTTCTGGCTGAAGAAAAAACTCTCGATTTTTCAAAAAATTGGCATCATACCAGAACATCTGCCCTGCAGGAAATGGATCTTGAACGTTTAAAAGCAAGACTTGAAACATCCCCCACAATTGATTTTCCGCATGTAGACTTTTCAACAGAAGATTATAGATTCCATTATTTCATGAAA
>JAOUOA010000297.1 GCA_029880625.1 Spirochaetia bacterium | reverse complement strand
AAAGATAAAATGCAGCAAGGCGCAAATCCAGATCAGAAAACTTTTTTCTGATCTCAAGCTGGGGCAGAAAGGACCTTGCTGTTACAATGGGGCCTGCAACCAGCTGAGGGAAAAAACTGATATACAGTCCGTATTTAAACGGATTTTTTTCAGCAGGAATCATTTTTCTGTAAACATCAGTAATATAGGAGATATTCTGAAACGTAAAAAAAGAAATACCGAGAGGCAGAAGAAAATGAACTGGTTTCGCATTTTCAAAAATGCCTGAAATCTGCAGATTGCTCAAGGCGAAATTACTGTATTTAAAGAAAAAAAGAGGAAAGAGAAGCCCTGTTACTGCAGCTGCAAGAATCCATTTCCTTGCACTTCCATCTATAGATAGAAATCTTTTCTTAAGGAATATACCGTCCATCAAACCTGCAGCAAACCATGCAGCCAGAGATGAGCCGATCAGCAGAAACAGATATACGGGTTTGAAATAACCGTAAAAAAAAAGAGAAAGGATAAGCAAAAATCCGGATGCAGAAAATGAAATGCCGACAGATTTCCTTCCTGTTTCATTTAGAAAATGAAATCCTGTAAATGCAATGATTAGAAAAATAAAAAAAAATGGATCTACAAAACTCAATTTACCTGTCCGCTTTTTTTATTCTCTGAATTTCTTTTGTTTCAACTTCTTTTTTCAGGGTAGAAATAAACTCAGGGACTTCTAATTCTTTTTGTTCGCCGGTAAAATAATTCCTTACGTTGACTTTTCCGCTTTCCTTTTCTTTTTCACCGACAACAATCATATAAGGGATCTTCATTTTTTCTGCATTGCGGATTTTTTTACCCAGGGTTTCGCCTGTCTCATCCAGCTGCACACGAAAACCGCTTTCATTGAATTTTCCATGAAGAGTTACGGCATAATCATGAAAAGCTTCTCCGACAGGGATAATCCGGATCTGTTCCGGAGCAAGCCAGAGTGGAAATGCTCCGGCGAAGTGTTCGATTAAAAAACCGACAAATCGCTCATGGGTTCCAAGAGGGCTCCGGTGGATGCAGACAGGGCGTTTGGTATTTCCATCGCTATCAATGTATTTCAGATCAAATTTCTCTGGCATGAAAAGATCAAGTTGGCAGGTACTTGCAGTAAATTCTCTTCCAATAGAACTCTTAATCTGAAAATCCACCTTGGGGCCGTAAAAAGCGGCGCCGTCGTGCTCCACACGGTATTCAATCCCTGATACCTCCATGGCTTTTCTTGTTAAATCTTCTGCTTCTTTCCACATGGATTCATCGCCGTGGTATTTGGTATTTTCAGGATTCCTCAATGCCAGTTCCATGTAATAATCCGTAATTCCCAATGCTTTATAATAATATTCATGCAGCTTCATAACTGCCACAAATTCGTCAACGGCCTGTTCCTTAGAACAATAAATATGCGCATCATTCATTGACATGGCACGCACCCTCATCAGCCCAAAAAGTGCGCCTGAATCTTCAAATCGATGGCAGGTTCCATATTCAGCAAGTCTGAGAGGAAGTTCTCTGTAACTTCTGGGTCTTATCCCAAATATTGTATGATGGAAGGGACAGTTCATTGGTTTTAAATAATAATTTTCATTATCTAAAGGCATGGGAGGAAACATATGTTCATTGTAATGCGGTAAATGTTCACTTGTATAAAAAAGGTCTTCTTTTGTAATCATTGGAGTTGTTACTCTCTGGTAACCCTGTTGATCTTCAGTTTCTTTTGCCCATGTTTCAAGAGAATCTTTAATGATAAATCCTCTTGGAAGCCATAAAATTAATCCTGAACCAATTTTTTCAGAAGTCGTATAAAGTTCCAGTTCGGTGCCCAATTTTCGGTGGTCCCGTTTTTTAGCTTCTTCCATCATATAAAGATAACTGGTTAATTCTTCTTTTGTTTTAAACAAAACTCCATAGATTCGTTGAAGTTGCTGGTTTTTTGAATCTCCTCGCCAATATGCTCCTGAAATACCCGTTAATTTAAAATGTCCGATTTGACCGGTATGGTTAACATGTGGTCCGGCACACATATCATCGAACAAGACTTTTTGATTATTTTTAGGCACATTTCGATAAAAAGAAATAACAGACTCACCATTTTTGATCAATTCTGTTGCCATCTCATGCTTGAATTTCTGATTGTTTTCAATCAGTTTTTCGAGTGCAGATACAGAAGGTAAAGTATAGTGCTCAAATTTTTGCTTATTTTTAACCAGTTCCTTCATTATCTTTTCAATTTTGGGCAGATCTTCTTCTCTCATAGGTGGATCAACTAAAATATCATAATAAAATCCGTTTTCAATATCTGGCCCGATGGCCAGATCAGCCTGCGGATGAAGCTTCAGCACAGCCTGGGCAAGAACATGGGCAGCACTGTGCCTCATAGTAGAAAGAGGAAATTGCTGTTCATCTGTAGAATTGGATATAGAATTTGAATCAATATTTTTCATATTTGCTTATTTTTAACCTTTTTATACAATATACTTATTTCTGACGCTGCAGTTAGGGCAAATGCAAACTACCTCTCCCTTAATTCTTTTTTTGCCATTTTTTAAGAACTTCCCCACAGCTGTAAACTCAAAGGGCACCCCTTGTTGCACATAATGTCCTGATCCGTATTTTGCGGAACCCTCTATAGAATTTCCGCAAGCATGACACTGAACCTTCACTTTGATCGATTCCGCCATTCTCCCCTCCTTTCCATCCATGACACAATGACATGGGCAGCTTGTCCGACATGCGCATGACATTGTGTCATGGACATGCACCAGTATGGCTGCGCGGCTGCCCGATGGGACTTCCATTATGATACTTTACTGGCTGCCGTAGCCGATGCAATAAAGTCATTCCACTGCTATGGCATAATATGATTAAAAATAGGCATTAAGCCGTCTGCCAGAAATAAGTCATTCCCTCTATTTGCAATACCCTCTACTTTAGCAAAGCTCTTGTGTTACCCTGCTCTGCAGCCATTCTTTTACTGCTAAAGTAATCTCAAAACGCCCTTCTTAATACTGATCAACCACGCATAATTAAGAACACATCATATTACAAATGAATCTAGCTTCAATATCAAAGCCATTCAAAAAAGAAAACAACTGGCTTATGACCATCCGGGAAATGATTATTTAATATCTTCTAAAAACGATGATTCCTTCTGACTGATCGATGCGTAATTATATTTTAACATAATCTACGTTTTGGAATCATCGTATTGCCAGTGACCGAGCATCACATAAGAATCCTGCCACGCCTAATTTTTTAACCAAAATCCGGCAACTAGCGGGAAATATCCTTCCCCCATGGTGCCAATAAACCGGCAATACTCTCTCGCAAATGGCAGTAAAATGTAAATTCTTTCAGCAAGTGCCAGAATTTGACTAAAAACATAGGCGTATGCCGAAAATTCCGCACTCGACAGCCCTCCCCTATCAGTTTTTTATGATTTTTATTTCTTTTTAACAGTTTTTTTCTTTTTTGCCGCTTTTTTTGCCGAAGAACTGCCTGTGAGAATAGCTTTCTTTGGTGTTTTTTTAACAGATTTCCCTCTTTTTTTTCCTGCAGATAAAGGCAAACTGGCAGCATCTCCTTCTTTTAAACGAATTCTTTCTTCGCGGCGAATCATATAAAAATAATGTTTTACATATTGAGGAAATGGATCGGGAACTTCCCTGGGGTCGACCCCGTACGGCTGGGATTCAAGAATTCGCTTCACAAGAGCAGAATTTAAATCTTCTTTTTCAGAATGCATTAAAACTTCAAGCCTTCTGCAGATTTCCTGATCATTTACTTCGCGAATATTTTTCTTCATCGCATTGAGAAGTTTATTAATTCCGATTTTCTTTTTGGCCATGAAATTCCAACACCTGTGTATTTAAGTATATAAAAGCAACTTTTTTCCAGAGGGACTCGTGGGCAACCAGTTCTCCACTTCAATCTTTCTTTCAAGCTAAAAAAGGAAAGAAATTAAAGCCAGCTCCCTTTATATAATAACGGATTTCCAAATGCAGAATCTTAAGCGGCAAACAAATAAAAAACCTTCCTTAATATAAGCAAAAAAAGGCTTAAATAGAGATTCTGAACAATTTAAAAGAATAAAAAATTATGCTTAAAACTTCTGGAGGAAATTGACTTTTTTAGCGCGGGTAAAATTTCATGGCTTCACCGGTCTTCTAAAATCAGGAAGACCGGGTTGTCAGAAGCTCTAAATTTCCGGAAATGTGGGTCAGGTCAGGTACAATTCTATATCCTATCATCCTCATTGCAAAGACTGGCAAAAGTGCAGCCTTATCCTTTCTTGTTCCTAAACCTCGAAACATAGATGCAGGCCTGTCAGGAAATCCTTCCTTATTGCATGCAGCAAATCTATCACAACAAGAATCATTTAAATTGAGCGAATCAGCCAATGGAAAAATTCTGTAATAATAATTTTTTAACAGAACTGATTTTCCCTTGATATACTTCAGTTGATCTGTCCGGTTTAACGATGTTCTGCTGAATCCAGAAATGAGTTTTATTTTGTCCGAGCAGAAGGAGAGAAATAGAGATCTCTCTTCTTCTGCATGAGAAACCATCTCAACAAATAATTTTACATAAGAAACAGGCCGGGCAAAAACACCTGATCCGGAAGGGTAT
>JAOUOA010000296.1 GCA_029880625.1 Spirochaetia bacterium | reverse complement strand
TCCATCAGTTTGGAAAAAAAATATTTGAGAATGTTTTTAATCATTTCCTTGAAAGAACTGACTTTGGAAAAGATATAGCTATAGCCCTTAATATTTCCCCGAAGCAGCTAATGGAACCTGCTTTTATAAATGAATTTGTTGATATCATCCATCGTTTTGGAATTCAGCCGGAATTAATTACTCTGGAAATCACAGAAGGGATCTGGATGCTCGGCATGGGCAGAGCAAGAGAAACATTGAAGATGCTTTCTGAAATGGGCTGCCGCATTTCAATTGATGATTTTGGCAGCGGTTTTTCATCTCTTTCATCTTTACAGGAACTTCCCATACAGGAAATCAAGATTGATGGTGATTTTATCAGGCGGGTAAAAGATCCTAACGGCCGTTTAATTGTAAAATCCATTATTGATATGGGTCATGCTATGGAATTAAAAATTGTCTGTGAATGCGTGGAAGACAGGGAAACAGCAGAAATCTTAAAAGAAATGGATGCTGATTATCTTCAGGGAAATTATATCATGCCTCCCGGTGAAAATATTTTTCAAAATACTGAACGAATAATTTTAACTGAAAAGATTTAAAATAACAAATCTTTCGTCTAATCACTCTGTATATTTTAGAAGCTTTCGGTAAAATAGTTGAGATCATTGAAATAAAAAAAACCGCTCTGCAATCTCTTCATGAAGGCCTTTCTGATCAGCATTATTTACAGTTTCAGATAGACCTATGAAGAAATACAGGTATTTATGCTTCATGACGCAGATCACATACAGAGCTATCCAAATGCTTTACTGTATGATTTAAATCATATGCGAATATTAGAAGATCTTAAACTTTTATGTAACCGGAATTTGTCTGAGTTATCCAAATAACTGGAGGGTAGTTATGAAAAAAATTGTGATTTTAGGTGCGGGTACAGGTGGAACCCTGGTTAGTAATCTGCTTTCAAGAAAGCTGGATATGAAAGAGTGGGAGATTATTATCATTGATAAATCTGATACACACTTTTATCAGCCTGGGTTCTTGTTTCTTCCGTTTGAACTTTATGGATACCATAAAGAAAGCGATGTGATGAAACCCATCAAGAAGCCTCTTCCTGACAAAGCTCGTTTTGTTTCTGCAACAATACAGAACATCAATCATGAAAAGAAAGTAGTCGAAACCAGTTCCGGAAATTTTGAGTACGACTTTCTGGTCATGTCCATGGGGTGCAGCGCTGAAACCAGCGAAATGGAAGGTCTGGATGATGCCATTGAAAAAGGCGTTGCAGATACATTCTATAATGTGAAAGGCGCAATGAATCTGCAGAAGCAGATCGGAAACATGAAAGAAGGGAAACTGGTTCTCAATCTTGCAGAGATGCCGATTAAATGTCCAGTGGCTCCTATTGAGTTTGTATTTCTTGCCGATTATTTTTTCCATGAAAAGAAAATTCGGGACCGCGTGGAAATTATTTATGTAACTTCTCTTGGAGGAGCCTTTACGAAACCGCAGGCCAATGAGGTTCTTTCCAAGGTAATTGCAGAGAAAGGAATTAAAGTCATCCCGAATTTCAATGTGGAAAGCGTGGATGGAGATAAAAAGCAGCTGAAGTCCTTTAATGGAGAAACAGTTGATTTTGATGTGCTTGCATCGATTCCGCCGAATCTCGGACCTCAGGTAATTGAAGATTCCGGCCTTGGCGACGGAAACAGCTTTGCTGTTACCGATCCAAAAACTCTGGAAGCGAAAAAAGGAGATTCCATATATGTAATTGGAGACAACTCAAATGTTTCTACTTCCAAAGCAGGTTCTGTGGCCCACTTTGAAGCGGAAGTTGTTGTTGAAAATATTCTCCGCGAAATCAAAGGAGAAAAACCAATTCCTGATTTTGACGGACATTCAAACTGCTTTATTGAATCAGGATTTCATAAAGCATTCCTGATTGATTTTAACTATGAAGTGGAGCCGCTCAAGGGAAATTTTCCGGTTCCCGGAGTGGGTCCCTTCTCACTTCTGGAAGAAAGCACCCTGAATCACTGGGGTAAAATGGCTTTTAAGTGGGTTTACTGGAATCTGCTTTTAACCGGTCATCTGCCCGGGGACCCTCTGCTTCCTTCTCACATGAGTTTGAAGGGTAAAAAAATACCCGAATCCATGGCTTCGCATTAAGGAGGTAAAGCCAGGAAAATCCTTAACGGCTCTCCTTTACGGGAGAGCCGTTATTGTTTTAAAGTTGATGCGGATATCATAACAGATGCAGCCTAATATAAAGATTTCTGTATCTTAAGAAAAACAATTCTATCATTCTCCAGGCTGTTTTTTTAGCGGCTTTCATCCTGTATTATTTTATTTGACCTCTGGAAATGTTCCGATCTTCTGGGACTGCATGGCAAAAAAACAAAAACACGGTGATAAACAATTTGAGACAAATTGCGTCCGAACTCCTACAGAGAAAGAGCACAATCGTTCGCATAGCACCCCCATCTACATGACATCCAGCTTTCGGTTTGATTCGGCGGAACAGGGTCGAGCCATGTTTGCTGAAGAAATTGACGGCAATATATATTCAAGATTTTCCAATCCAAATACATCAGAGTTTATTGAAAAAATGTGCGTTCTGGAAGGCGCCGATGACGGTTTTGCATATGGATCCGGTATGGCTGCAATATTCAGCGGTATGGCGGCTCTTGTTTCCTCCGGAGACCATATCCTTGCATCAAGGGCATTGTTTGGTTCAAGTTATCAGATTCTCACAAAAATTCTACCGCGATGGGGAATTGATTTTTCTTTTGCCGACCTTGACGATCCGTCTTCTTTTGAAAAAGGCATTCGTAAGAACACGAAGATGTTGTTCGTGGAAACACCATCCAATCCCGGCCTTGATATTATTGATCTCGAATGGCTGGGGACATTAGCAAAGAAGAATCATGTAACCTTGTTTGTTGATAATACTTTTGCAACTCCTTATATACAGCGGCCGATTGAACTAGGAGCAGATCTTGTCATGCACTCTGCAACGAAATTCATTGATGGACAGGGAAGAGCCGGCGGCGGTATTATTGTGGGAAAGACTGACCTTATGAAAGAAATCCGCTTTTTCTCCCGGCAGACCGGTCCTTCTCTTTCACCTTTCAATGCCTGGATTTTTTCCAAAAGTCTGGAAACCCTGTCTGTACGTCTTGAGAAGCACTGCGAAAATGCTTTTCAGCTTGCAGAAAAACTTGAGGGCCACAGGGATCTGGAGTCGGTAAAATATCCCTTTCTTCCTTCTTATAAACAGTATGAACTTGCTAAAAAACAGATGAAATTGGGAGGGGGCTTAATTACGATTGTTGTGAAAGGAGGATTTGATAGAGCTAAAAAATTTCTGGATTGCATGAATCTGGCTACTATTAGCGCAAATCTTGGCGATTCAAGAACGATTGTAACCCATCCTTCATCAACGACCCATTCTAAATTAACGGAAGAAGAAAGACAGCAGGTAGGGATTTTACCAGGTTTATTGCGTATTTCTGTTGGACTGGAACATATTGATGATATTACGTCAGAAATTCTGCAGAGTCTTGATCAGTCAGCATAGGATTTTCTGCATTAAATTTAAAAAACTCAGAAAAAAACAAACATGCCAATGAATAATCCGTCTAAAATAATGAAGGTGTGTAAAAATGATTTTTTATTGGGATTGAATATTTTTTTGAAAATTCTTATATAAATTTCTCTTGTAGGAATGAATGGCCCTGGATATTAACAATATGTATATAATGCATATAAATTTTTTTTATAAATGTCGATTTTCTTCCAAAATTAATTATGAAGCGAAACATTTATTTTAGATTGTTTGAATGGTTTTTCGATGAATCAAAATCGAAGAAAATATTTTAACTTTTACCGGATAAAAGGATGATATATATTTTATGGATAAGCAAATGAAAAATTTACAGAAGAAATTATTTATGTTTCTATTTTCGTCGACCTTCTTTGTTTTAACGGTTCTGCCTTTTTCGAAGGTTCATGCTCAGGTAACCTGTACCGGTTCTGCCTGCAGTCTTATGCCGCTGACCCCTGATCAGTTTAATCAAATGCTGTGGGATTTTAAATTTCAGTATCTTGATGTATTGATGGATGATATGGGAAAAGCATCTGTTCTTTCCAATATGTCGGGCGCTCCCGTAGGAACGGTAAATCTTTCCGGCTTCAGTATAGGAGCAGGAGTTTCTGCAGGTTATGTTGAAGATCATAAAGTCAATGTCGTGATTGCAAATGCCGGTACATTGACGGATTTACCCAGCGCAGGCGGAAATATAATTCCTAGAGCTCATTTCGGATTCAATCTTGGAAAATTTTTCGGATTGTCGTACGATCCGTTTGGAGACAATACAAACTCCAAGCCTTCATGGTATTCGCCTGCCAGATTTGATATTTATCTGAGCGGCGGAAAGTATAAATATTCAAAATCAGGTGAAATAACCTATAATTTTTTAAATGGCATGCCTGTGATGAATGATTCCTATGGAATCAGCTCTGAATACAAAGGCGCAGATTTCTATTACCACATAATGGAAGGAAAGAGTTTTGGCGGCCCGCTTTTCGGCTTTCTGGGTCTTTCAGCAGGTCTTGGAGTTCATGATGCGCTGATAAGCGCTGAATACTTTAAAGTCGACAGCAAGAC
>JAOUOA010000295.1 GCA_029880625.1 Spirochaetia bacterium | reverse complement strand
AGCGGAATATCTTTTTTTTCTCAGAAAAGCTTCCGCTGGATGGAAAAAAGCAGGAACTCTATCGCAGAAAATCTTTCCCTTCACTCAGAGGAATCCGTAAGCCCGGACTGCCTTCATTTTGTTTCAACGGGTACAGAAGCGCTTTATCAAATGATCTATTCTTTCGCAGAAGAAAACGATACAGCCGTCAGTACACGTTTTGAACATCCTGCCTTTCAATCTGCATGCGAAGACCGAAAGTTAAATATGGTATATCTGAAAGCGGATAAAAGCGGTCTTGTTACTAAAGAATCCCTGGAAGAAACCATTCACGATCTAAAAAGAAAAAATATTCGTCCTGCATTTATTTCTGCAATAGGCGTATCCAATGAAACGGGAATCATTCAGGATTCAGAAATGATTTCATCCATTGCTAGAGCCAATTCCATCCCTTTTATTTCTGATCTGATTCAGGCGGCAGGAAAAATTCCTGTCAACACATCTCTTTACGATGGATTTGCACTGAACGGCATAAAATTCGGCGCAGGACCGGGAGCGGCTCTCGTCTTTATCCGAAGCGGATTCCGTACAAAGTCTCTGTTCAGAGGAGGCTCTCAGGAAAACGATAAAAGAGCGGGCACAGAAAATATTTTATCCATGGCAAACTTTGCCGATGCATTTCAGTACCAGATAGACCGCATTGAAGAAAAAAACATGCGTTTGAATGAATACCGAAATACAATTGAGTCTTTTCTTGAAGAAAGCTGCAGCGCTGTCATCGCCGGGAAAAACTCTCCACGGACATCCAATACAACTTTTGCTATCCTGCCTCCCTGCGACATGGATGTCATTTTAATCGGTCTGGATCAAAACGGCATCATTCTTTCTACAGGCAGCTCATGCAAGTCACAGGCAAGGAAACCGACTGCAAGCCTTGTCTCAATGGGATACGGCGAAGAAGAATCCATGAGAACTGTCCGTATTTCAACTGGAATTTTTACAAAACAGGAAGAAGTCAAAGAGTTTATCCGCATATTTAGCGAAGGATTTGAGAGAGCCCTGGCACGTTAACATAAAAAAACCTGCATCATGCAGGTTTTTTTATGTCTTTGAACTGAGTAATAAACTAAAAAATCAGTTTTCTTTTTTTTCCGTTTCAGAAGCTTCTGCACCGTCCACCATGCAGCCGCCTTCTTTTTTAATTGTATTGAATACCGGCATTTTATTTTCAAGATAATCATCCCGGTCAAATTCTTTATTTTTTACGATTGCAACGCCTTCTTTGATTTCATCCCGAAGACGGGGTCCCTCTCTTTCAATAATTTCTTCTTTTAAGAATCCCTCTGCAAAATAAAGACAAGTTTCAAGAGGAAGAGGGGCCATCTTCTGAGGATAGGTTCTTCGAAGCTCATCGCATCGTGCAGTTTTATCATCCATGCTGATTTTAATTCTCTGGTCCAGTTTTTTCTGGAAATACAGCTTCACAACAGTTTCAAGTACTGTTTGCTCAATGATCTTCTTTACGACCGGATCATCGGTAAAACCTTCTGCTTTTGCAACCTGTTCGATGATTTTCATTTCTCTGTAATCTTTATAGTTTTCCTTGGGATCAAGCTGTTTGAATAGCTCATGGAGAACCGGATGAGGAGGAATCTGGTCTGGATTGCACATCAGCTTATATAATGTTGATTTTTCTGAGCGCGCAATAATTGAGGCTTTATCTACATAAGTCGTATAATAATCTTCATATTCAGCAGTTGTGACCTTGTAGCTTCCAATTTCTTCAATTAATTCGCCTTTCTTGCAGGCTGCTGCAGAATAGAAAAAAAGAGCCAGCAATGCAAATCCTGCAGTAATTTTCTTAGTATAAACCATATTCATAATCCTTCCCGATAATTTTTCAAAATAGATCCGTTTCCAAGAACTCATCTCAGAAGCGCGTAATATTTTCATGACAGAGTTTGAAAAAAGGATTGGCCTTGCAACTTTAATTTAAAAAAGGAAACCTCAAAGCTGTTTTTTTTATTCTGATGAGTTCACAACAAAGGGCTTCTCAGGATGCTTCTTTTACCTTTTTCTTTTCAAGAACCGGCTGAATCATAATTTTTAATATTTGTATAATCTTTTCCAAATCCTCTTCTTTTAACTCTGCACTCTGAGTATAAAAAAGCGTATCTTTTTTTCCTGGATTCACATGGAGTCCCAGGTTTTTCTGAAGGACCTGGATCAGGTGTTCCGGCGGAACTCGAAAATAATCTCCTGCTTTAAACTGTATGTTTCCCGAATCTTCCTGAAAGACTGACTCAAACCCGGCAAAAGATGCAAGAGCGCGGATTTTTTCAACCTGAATAAAAATCGCAGCAGAATCCGGCATTTCGCCGAACCGGTCCTTCATTTCTGCTGCAATCAGATCTACTTCACCGTCCGTTGCTGAGGATTCCAGGCGTTTATAAAATTCAATTCTCTGGCGCACATCGGTAATATATTCATCCGAAATATAAAAATCAGTTTTAAGATTGATCGAACACCGTATATCCGGATCTATATCCTCCCCTTTAAGTTTTCGCACGGCGTCTTCCAGAAGCTTTACATAAAGTTCATATCCGACTTCAATGATATCTCCTGACTGTTCTTTTCCAAGTACATTTCCCGCGCCGCGAATTTCCAGATCCCGCATGGCAACCTTGAAGCCGCTGCCCAGATCCTGGTATTCCATAATGGTATTCAGACGTTTTTGAGCCAATTCGCTTAAAGATTTTCCGTCAGGATAAAAAAGATATGCATAGGCCTGACGGTTTGACCGTCCTACCCTGCCACGAATCTGATAAAGCTGCGACAATCCGAAGGTATCGGCACGATCAATCATCAGCGTGTTTACATTCGGCATATCAATTCCCGATTCAATAATTGCTGTTGTAACAAGAACGCTGAACCTCTTTTCCATAAAATCCATCAGGATATCTTCAATTTCATCCTCTTCCATTCTCCCATGCAGTACCGATATGGATACGCCCGGCATCAAACCGCGAATTCGTTCTGCGGCAGCATCGATGGTTTCAATCCTGTTATGAAGAAAAAATACCTGCCCTCCCCTTTCAAGCTCACGCGAAATTCCTTCAACAACGATTGCATCGGAATCTTCCATAACATAGGTTCGCACAGGAAGCCTGTCCCTGGGAGGAGTCTGAATGATGGAAAGATCCCGGATTCCCACAAGAGACATGTGAAGCGTTCGTGGAATTGGAGTTGCTGACAGAGTCATAACATCAATCAGCTTCCTCATATTTTTTATAGATTCTTTATGCACGACTCCGAATCTCTGCTCTTCATCCACAATCAGAAGCCCCAGATTTTTAATATAGACATCTTTTGACAGAAGCGCATGGGTTCCGATAATAATATCAATTTCTCCTTTACGAAGATCTTTTTTGATCTGAGTTGTCTCTTTCCTCGTTCTGAAACGGGAAATCCAGTCCACACGAATTGGATAATTTTTAAAACGCTCGGAAAAACTCCGGTAATGCTGCAATGCAAGAATGGTTGTGGGACAGACCAGTGCAGCCTGTCGCCCTGCCATCACGGCCTTGAATGCGCCCCGGATAGCAACCTCAGTCTTCCCATAACCTACATCGCCGCATACAAGCCGGTCCATTGGAATTTCTGATTCCATATCACGCTTCATCGCCTCAATAGCCTGAATTTGATCCGGAGTTTCATCAAATGGGAAGTCGGATTCAAACTCATCCTGCCATATCGTATCGGGAGGATAAGAAAAGCCCTTCTGGCTGATTCTGACCGCATAAAGACGCATGAGTTCTTCTGCAAATTCTTCGACGCGCTGCTGAACACGTTCTTTGATTTTCTTGAATGAAGCTTTGCCGAGAGAATCAAGCGACGGCGACTCGGTTGAAGATACGTATTTCTGAACCAGTGAAATTTGATCCAGGGGAACATAAAGCCTGTCTTCATCACGGTATTCCAGAACAAGAAAATCTCTTTCGCGGCCTGCTGCAATGACACGTTCAAGACCGACAAATCGCCCCACCCCGTGATGAACATGGACAACAAAATCTTTTTCTTTTAGATCCAGAAATGATTCAATTGCTGAAGAACGGGAAGCTTTAAAACGGTTCCTTCGTCTGTAGGAACGTCCAAAAATATCCGCATCTGTCCAGAAATAAAAATCCAAATCGGAAATAATAAATCCTTCTCTCAAATTTGAAGGAAAAAGATATACTGAAGATTTTTTATCAAGAAGCGGAGGCCCGATTGCTTTGGCGCTGTCAGAAACCTGAATATGAAAATCTTCATCAGAAAAAATTCCCGCTATCCGCTTGAGCTGAGCTTCATAAGGAGAAGAGATGCAGATTTTAGCTTTCTGCTTGAGCAGATCTTTTACCCCTTTGCGAACTTCTCGCGATCTTCCGGCAAACCCTTCTGCTTTTTTTAATGGGAGCGAAAATATTTCATCTTCACGGTGCGAAGGATCAATCCATTCATCAGCATAAACAACAGAATGCGATTTGTTTTTTACATCATTCAGACCGGTTAAGAAAACTTCCGGATTCAGACAGATTCTATTTTCTTTTTCCTGATCAAACAGAACTTCATATTCCTTTACAATCGTTTCAATTCGATTTTGGATTCTTTCGCTTTCAAAAAATATCTGACAGGG
>JAOUOA010000294.1 GCA_029880625.1 Spirochaetia bacterium | reverse complement strand
AACTTCAATGATAAATTTTATAAAGTAAAGAAGTACTTTTTCCAGGGAAAAATCCATTTTTTATCGCTTTTTTCCTTACATATCTCCATACTGTTCATAGTGTATGCCTTATAAAAATCAATACTGCCCGGGCATTCAATTTTTTTGGAAAAAGACATGATTGATAAAAGTTTTTATACAACACTCTATGAAAGAATCATGTCTCAGGACCGTTTTCTTCTTACCACCCACTGCGGACCGGACCCTGACGGGATTGGAGGTGAGCTTGGATTAAATTATCTGCTTAACCAATCAGGAAAAGATTCAATTGTACTCAACAATGATCCCATCTCACCCATGTACCGTTTCCTGGATCCGGAATCTCAAATCATGAACCTTGAAACATTAAAGGATCACTCCGTCATTCGCGACAGAACCATCGTTTTAATTGACACTTCTGAAATTTCAAGGACAGGCGAAATTCAAAGATATGCTGACCACAATTCAATCATGGCGATCGATCACCATGATTCTAACGGAGGTCATTCTGATACAATTTTTCAAAATCCGTCTGTTGGTTCCACTTCTGAAATTATTTACGAACTCCTTGAGATTGCAGGAATTTCTCTCTCTTCTATTGTTGCCCATGCTCTATACGCCGGAATTGTTGCGGATACCGGATATTTTAGATTCGGAAAAACAAGATCCCGGACCCATGAAATTGCCGGAAAATTGATGGAATATGGAGTTCACCCACCCGATATTGCAGAGAGACTTTATAACAGCGCTCCTGCCGGCAGGCTTCTTGTAAAAAAAATTTTGTATAATAACCTCACGGTTCTTGAAAAAGATTCCATTGCTTATTTTCATATCAAACAATCCGACTGGGAACAGCTGGGACTTGTCTCCGATGATCTCGGCGGCATAGTAAATGAATTAATTGAACCCTATAAAATCAAAGCGGGAATCCTTTTTACAGAACGATCTCCCAATACAATCAGGGTTTCTGTCCGATCCAAAGGAAATGCCAACATGCTGCCTGCCGTTGCAAAATACGGAGGAGGCGGTCATAAAAATGCCTGTGGAGCAACAATTCTACTGGACTTACAATCGGCTATCAAAGAATTCATACCTGAAGCAATCAGCTGTATTCAAAATTCTTAAATGCTTTTTAACTCGATACTTTATCTAATATTTTTTATTTTTGTCTACTTCATTTACTGGAGTCTGTCCGGAAAAGCTCGTAAACTGTTTCTTGTCTGCGCTTCCCTCCTTTTTTACGCAATGTGGGGATTAAACAGCGAGGGTTGGTTTGGGATCCGCTGGACGCTTCATTTTATTTTCATCAATACCCTGAACTACTATATGATCCGGGCCATGTTTCGCTGGCCGGATCGAAAAAAAATCATTTTAATCAGCCTGATTATTTTTGATTTAATCAATCTCGGTTTTTTTAAATATTTTTATTTTTTTCTGGATCTTCTTAAAATTTCAGGACTGACAGTTCCGGAAATGCTGAGCACTTTAAATATTTTTCTGCCTCTGGCAATCAGCTTTTATACATTTATTCTGGTTGCCTATGCGGTGGATGTTTACCGGGGAATCATTACAGAACAGGTGGAGCCTCTCAGATTCGGCGTCTTTGTGCTTTTCTTTCCTCATCTGATTGCAGGTCCGATCATGCGTCATTCCGACTTCATGCATCAGATCAATCAGCCTGCAATGGATAAAGAAAAAATGTACCGCGGAGGCTGGCTCATTATTTCAGGATTGATTAAAAAAACACTCCTGGCAGATCCCATGGGTCTGATCATCGCTCCCGTATTCCGCGAACCTCAGGCCTATGACGGCATAAGTATCCTTCTGGCCGGAATGGGATTTTCACTCCAGGTTTATTCCGATTTTTCCGGTTATACGGATATGGCAAGAGGTTCCGCTCTTCTGCTCGGCTATGAGATTCCTGAAAATTTTATCGCTCCGTTTTTTTCTAAAAGCTCCAGGGAACTCTGGCAAAGATGGCACATCACACTTGCCACATGGCTGCGCGACTATATTTATATTCCGCTCGGAGGAAGCAGAACATCGGAAGGCAGAATCTATTTCAATCTCATCGTAACATTTACGCTTGGCGGTCTCTGGCATGGAGCCGATTATACTTATATCGCCTGGGGCGGGATGTGGGGAATTCTTCTTGCTGCAGAAAGGTTTTATGAAAAAAAGATCAATCTCCGTCTGCTGCCTGAAAATCGATATGGAAATACTGTCCGGATCGCCATGATGTTTCTTCTCTTCTCAATCGGAGCAATCATGTTCCGCTCTCAGAAAGTGGAATATCCGCAGCATTCCTACAGTTCAGGATCAATTATGGTTACCATGCTCAAAGGAATTGTCACACACACACCTTCTGCCCTTGCCGATCTTTATGAAGATCAGGGCGGTGACCGGGAATCTGCAGAAATTGTTTTTGGTAAGAGCATTTTTTCCCAGAAAAAGATTGGAAAATATGACACCATCTTTTTTATGTTTCTGGGGCTGATCTTTTTTCATTATGTTCAGTTCAGACCCGAAAGATTCCAGCGATTTCGAAAATACGATCCCTACCTGATTACGGGAGTATCCATGATTCTTGGCGGGTATCTTGTTCCGATTTTCGCCACAGGTTCGCACCAGTTTATTTATTTTGTATTTTAGATTATGAAAGAACAGACATTCAAAAAATTCATGCTTTTCCCGCTGATTCCGCTTATTGCAGCATTCGTGTTTGATAAATTATTTTTTATCGGGGAAACTCCCTATTACTTTTTGAATACAGCATCCTTTGTAAATTACGAGCATAAAGAAGAATTAATCTTTGAAATGAAAGAATACCTTTCAAAAAAAGACAGGAAAAAAGTGCTCGCAATCTTCGGAAACTCAAGGACAACTTCATTCAGCAATTCTTATATTGAAAAAAATTACCCGGACTGGATTCTTTACAATTTTTCCGTCCCGGGAGGAACATCCGATTATTTTTATTATCTGATGGGGAAATTTCAAAAACACAATGTCCGCCCTGACTTTATTTTATTTACGGTAACCCCCCAGGGATTCAACAACGCGTCAAGAATCCAGATGGACGAAGTCATGGTCTATGCTCTGCCTCCGGCCTTCATTATTCAAAACTTACAGCATTTACGTCTGGATGACATTACAAACTACATTGCAAAAAAACTTTTTTTAAGCTATAAAAATAAACCTCTTCTCACTACCATTGCCGACCGTCTCAAGAATCATTCCGAGAAAAAAGAAATCCTGAAATTTTTCATAAGTCGGAGCAGAGAGGCCCTGAAAGAATCCAGAGGTTCAGTAAACCTCAGTCCTCATGAGCCGGTCAAGGATGAAGTCCGAATGAAAAAAAATGCCGAAGACATTATTAACAACTTTCTTCGTCCTTTTCAGTATTCGAAAAGCCAGCATTACTTTACAGAAAAGTTTCTGTTTATCGCCCGGGAGCTGAACATTCCTTCCGCTCTCCTCTGGGCAAGAGTCAGTCCGGACTTAAGACAAATGAAAAACAAATTAAAAATTGCGAATCTATCAAAAGATAAAAAAATCACCGTCCGCGAAGCATGGGAAAAACATATGATCCATCTTGCGGATAAATACAAAGTTAAATTCCTGGATATGAATTACGAAACTGATTTTCAGTGCGACCTGTTTCAGGATGCAAGCCATATGGCCGGCCACTGCTTCCCTGAATTTACCGATTATTTATTTAATGAAATCAACGACATTAAATCTGGCCGCACATCTGCAAATACTGACTGAAGACTCAAAATTAATTTCTTACGCAAACAACTGGAGCAAAGAAAAATGAAATCAAAACATATTATCATCATCACGCTTCTGATTCCGTTCATTCTGATCCTGCTCTGGTTCGGGATGAAGATAAAGCCCCTGCCGGATTATAATAAAATTACAGAATATTCATCAGAAGAATTTTCCTTTTATGGAGATGACGCCACCCTTCTTCCTGGCGAGTACATTATCCCTGAAACAATATCATCAAAAAGATCCATCTTTCTAATTGCAGACCAGAAGCTGGACCGCAACTGGAATTCGCGAAACATGGAGTTCCAGACCGGAAGAAAGATTTCGCATATTCTGGGACAGAATGGAATTCCTTCCGTCATTTACGATCAGCGCGGCACGGGAGAAAGCGTTCTTTCCGGAAAAAATCATCCGACTCCTGAAAATCTTGCTTCAGATTTTCATATCATATATAAAAAAAGCACAGCTAAAAATTTCATACATTCAGACGGAATTGAAATCATTGCTCACGGACACAGCTGCATCCCTGCTCTTCTTGCCGTAAATCAGTTTCAGATTCCAGTGCAGCGAATCTATCTTCTATCTTGCGTTTTTCCCGGCACTCTTCTGGACTCCTGGCTTGAGCAGATCTTAAATAATATGAGACGAGCAGGAGTCGATGATACCGCTGTTTCTGAAGGTGAAACGATCATTCAGAAGTGGAAGAAACAGGATCAGTTCAATCTTCTGACTGAAGGTGAAACAAATGCCTCTGCAGATCAAAAAAATCAGGACATCCAGTCTCTGTACAGAGCCCTTGACTACATGCAGTCCGAACAGATGCTTCCCTGGACCAATCAGGCAAAAAACATTTCGTTTTTAAATGAAA
>JAOUOA010000293.1 GCA_029880625.1 Spirochaetia bacterium | reverse complement strand
ATGGAATAAAAAGAATAGATTTGCTTTAAGCAAAATTGGAAAAGTCCGCTCTTCATCCACGCTTCCAGATCAGCAGGGTTTCTCTTATAAGGCCGAACATCTTCTGGATGGAAATCCGAAAACTGCCTGGTGTGCTGATAAAAAAGATAAAAATCCCTTTATAGAAATTCGTTCAAAAGACGGTTCGCCTATTGATTTTTCAAATATAACATCCCGTGTATGTTCGCTTGAAGGCTTGTTTTTTACAGGCGGGCATCTATACAATCAAAAAATATATCTGCAGAATAACAGAATTTCAAAAGTTCTCTTTACCGACTGCAGCAATTCCGGAAAGCATACTGTTGCAGTTCGCCCTTCTTCAGATTACAGAACAGCGTACCATATGATCAAAGGATATGAAAAATTTAATTTCATAAAAGAAAATTCATGCATTCGAATACATTTTACTGACACCGTTAAAGGAAAAGACAACGATACATGCATTTCGGAATTATCTTTAATTTTTAACTGTTTTTAAAAAAAGTTTGTGTATTAAAAAATTTCAAAATATATGCTGAGGATTATTTATAAATATAAATCAGAGTTTTTTATACTTGTTTTTCTGTTTTCTGCAGTTTCGAATCTTTTTTCTCTTCCTGAAAAACAGATTTTTCCGGACAAATCATTTTTCATTTATGAACGCGATCTTTCTTCTTTTAGAATTCTTCCGGAAAATCAAAATGCCGATGCTCCTGTAACATGGAACTATTTAAAGCCTGTTGCGCTGGATTATGATAACACACAGAAATGCGCATCCGGCCGTTTCTGTGTGGAGAAAATTCAATATCAGAAAGTCGATATTTCTTATTTTGCAGAAGATCATTCGCTGCCCCTGAAGTCTCTTGCATTTATGAAAAGTTCGGGAACTTATTTTGTACAGGCAGAATCGAAAAAATCAAAAGTAATTTTTCGAATTGCTGTCAGAAATGACGATAGTTATACCGGCTACCTTTCAGAACTTACTGGCGTACCCTTCGTTTACTGGCCGCGTTTTATTCAAGGTCATGGTCATCAGACAGATCTGGGGTTGGGGGCAGACTGCATTGCTGTATTGATTTACGGGCGAAGACGAATGGGCTATAATATTCCCTATTTTGCACCGGGAAAGCTTTATTCATTTTCAGAAAAAATTGGCGATAGTATTTCTATTCAAAATGCAAAAATCCGGGATGGTGATATCCTGCATTTTAGTTTTCAGACTGCAGTAATTTATAAAGATCTGCCTCCGATCGGCAGGCTCAGTGGTAATGATATTATTTTTCATACGTATCACAAAACGGCAGAGAAGCTTGAATTTTCAGAACTGCCGTACAGAAAAATGCCGTTTGATATTTTGCGGTGGAAATGATTAAAATAATGGGGTTTTGACATTTTTTTAAAAGGAAATGGTTTTAATCAATTCAGGAACTGCAGTTAAATTTCTTTACTCTTAACAGAATTTAATTGTTTCATAAATTTATGCTGACTATTTTTTCATTGAATCAAATAAGACCTTTGAAAAATACCTTATTGATTTACAAAAATCATTTCTGAAGGCAATACAGCATCAAATGGATTTTTAGAAAGAAATTGAACCTGAATATAGTTTCTTCCTTTTCCAGGAAAATAAATTGATGGTTTTATTCCATAAAGTTTCATGAACACATGATTCATGTGTGATGAATCGGTAAATCCGCATAAATGAGCCGCTTCCGTAAGCGTTGATACACCGCTTATTATCTTAAAAAATTTCAGAGTTCGCAGGGCGATATAAAATCGCTGTATAGATTTCCCGGTTTCTTCTTTAAAAAGATGCTGCAGTCTGCTTAAAGAAATATCGCTTAATTCCGAAATTCTTGAAAAATCAACTTTTCCGTCGCCTGTTTCCACATTGTCGATTAAAAAATGTATGACGGAAAGGATACGCGGGTCAATTGGTTTTTTATTATGCGAATGATTGTTTAATCCAGATTCCAGAATGAATTCTTCGATTAAACTGTGAACAGCATCAATGTTCTCGCAGTTCATTCCCCTTTCAAGAGAAGATTTAATTTTATGAATTTCTGATTTTCTGAAATAGGCTGAAATATCTGCCCAGTCATTATTTTTTAAAATGAATTTTTCGCAGAAATGCGTAAGATTTGATGATTTTGTAAGGTAAACAGTTAACGCTTTTTCTTCGGTGGATTGAGATGTTCTTAAAACTCCGCACTTTATCAGATGAGCTCTGTAAGAGATCAGATGATTCGGACTTTCGGAAAGTAGGATTTTAAATGGATTTCCAAGAGATATAGACAGAGTTGTGGCAGGAAAGCCTGACGAGGCATAGGTAATATCCTTTCCGTAATAAATCGGATTTTTTGAAGCAAAATATAATTCTCCAATTTGAGGCATAATTATTTATCCGGTTGTATTGAGGCTGCAGTATAATACAACTGCAAGCTTAAAATTTTAAGATAATGGATCCATCTTAAATAATACTTCATTGATAAGATCATGATTCTTGTTTTTCCAGGGATGAAATCCCGGTATAAAAAAAAGAAAATATCCAGGAATCATACGACTTAAGAGCCCTGGATAAAAAAACAGATAGAGGATACCGAAGGTCAGGATTTTAAAATTCATTTTTTTAATATCTTTCTTTAATAAATAAAACAGAGATTTTGTCAAATTCAAAAAGAAACGAAATGCAGCAAGATGCATTGCATAGCATCTTCGAAAATAACCGCCTCCAACTTCCAGATAAACGTCAAAAGCAACGGATTTATGCTCCAGTTCTTCCGCAGCGTGCCACATCCATAATCTGCTGAATTCTCTGTCTGTACTTTTTAATAAGGATTGGTGGTTTTTCAATAAAACTTCAGCAAGGATTGCAGTGAAATGTTCAAATGCCACGACAAGAGCCAGCTGCGTGAGCGGATGTTTTTTATGATAGATTTCTACGCCGTTGATTGTGTACTGCTCCAGCCGTTTTAAATCGTGTCCGCTCTCAGCAAGTAGATGATTGTATTTTAAATGTTCTGCAGTATGACGTCCTTCCTGTTTATAGAATAATTTCACGCAATTTAAGAGTTCAGGATTCTGAATTTTACTTTTATAATAATGAACTCTTTCTATAAAAAATTTTTCACCTTCGGGAAACATAATAGACATTGCATTGAAAAAATGAGAAAGAAAAACATTTTCAGAATGCCAGTTTTCGATTCTGGAAAGTGAAAGTTTAAAATTCATTTTACGAAAAATGATTTTTTCCGAAGGCAGCGAATTGGGATAATTGTTCTTTTTCATGCGGTTTGATTTTAGGTCTGAGGGATTTCTGTTTTTATGTATAATTTTTCATTGGGATAAATTCCGGAACTGTCTGATGAATATTCAGGCTTCAGCCGAAGAAGATAATACATCTCCAATTCGCCTTTATTTTTAACATGCTGTTTCCCTCTGAATTCAGTTTCAAAATATAAATTTACCAGTTGGTTCGTTGCTTCTGAAATATTGATTTTTCCTGGTGTGCCCCCGGATTCCATTCTCGAGGCAACATTGACCGTGTCACCCCAGACATCAAATGCGAATTTGCTTTTTCCGATGACGCCTGCCATGGCCGGGCCGGTATGAATTCCGATTCGGAGATCCCAGATTCCATTCTGGTATTCCGAAATAAATTTTTGGATTCGAAGTGCGCCGAGACAGATGTCTACAGGATGGGAAAAGTTGATTTCTGGAAGACCTCCTGCACACATATATGCATCGCCGATAATTTTCAATTTTTCAAGATTGAGGCTGTCGGCTATATTATCGAATTCAAAAAAAATGTTGTTCAGATTTTCCACAAGATCGGTGGGAGAAAGCGACTCCGCTTTTTGTGTAAACGACACAAAGTCTGTAAACATGATAGAGACAGATTCATAAAACATCGGGTTGACACGTCCGTTAGCCTTCAGTTCATCGGCAATTGATTTGGGAAGTATGTTTAAAAGAAGCTGGTTGGATTTATCTCTTTCAAGCTGCAAATCCCGCGTTCGTTCTTTAATTTTATCTTCCATGTTCATATAAAGTCGTGCATTTTCAATTGATATGGCCGCCTGAGATGAAAGCATTTTGAGAACCTTCAGTCTTTCTTCTGTAAATGCGCCTGCAGTAAGATTATTTTCCAGATATAAGATTCCCGTAAGTTTATTTTGATGGATCACCGGTATGCAAAGAAGGGAGCGTGTGCTGTTGTTTTTTAAGTAATGATCATTAAAAAAAGGATGCTCATCATTCTGTACATCAGAAATTACGATATCTTCCTTGGTCCTGCTTACAAAGTTAACTATAGGCGATGAAATTTTATCAAACGAATTTACCGGTAGTTTTTGAAGTACTGGAATATCTGGATCGTCAATGGATCCTTCTGCTTCAATAAAAAGTTCGTCATTTTCCAGTAGAATTAAAAAGCCTCTCTGTGCGCCTGCGCTTTCAATAACAATTTTCATTACTTTTCTGAGAAGACTTTCCAGCTTAAACTCTGAAGTGAAGGCCTGACTGGACTTTAAAACACTGGTCAGATCCATCTGGCCCGTTGTTGAATTGCTTCCCGTATGTTTATTTGTTTCTGTGCCGCTGGAGTCCGTGAAAAATGTATTTGTCTGGCCTTCTGTTCTGCTGA
>JAOUOA010000292.1 GCA_029880625.1 Spirochaetia bacterium | reverse complement strand
GCAGATATGGGTAAAGGTGCCTGTAATTACCGGAGGATCTGTAAGTGATTCTATCTGGCTTTATTACAAGAATCAAAATGCCTCTGACGGTCAGAACCCAGCAGGCGTCTGGAGCAGCGGATATGCTGCTGTCTATCATTTAAACGGAAATGGAAAAGATGCCCGTGCAGTTCATAATGGAACAGAAAGCACAGTTGCCGATCAGGATCCGGGAAAGATTGCCCGGGCAAGAAACTTTGATGGATCCATTTCTTATATTGATATTGGATCACCATCCGGCGTAGACGATGTTTTTAACGGCGGCGGGACTTTATCTGCATGGATTTATCCAACCGGATGGGGCGAAAATAATTATGGAAGAATACTTGATAAGCGCATTATAGAAACCGGAGGAATTGGCTGGAGTTTTCTTCTAAATAATAATGGACCTCTTGCATGTTTATCATTTTCACATGGTTTTGACAGCGGAACGAATTCAAAAGTCTGGAGTTCCCCTGCAAGTTCAATAACTCTGAATCTCTGGCATCATGTCGCAGTAGTTTATGATAAGACATCTGCCCCGATTCTCTATATAAATGGAATCGCCCAGTCATTGAGCGCTACCGGGTCTGGAACTTCAGCCGATTCTGATGCAGCGCAGAATCTTGTTATGGGAAATCATTCTCGATCACCAGCTGGACTGGGAGCATTTACAACCCGAACTTTTGACGGACACCTTGACGAAGTTCGAATTTCAAATGTTTCCCGTTCTGCTGACTGGATGATTGCACATAACCGTACGGTAAACGGTATGTTCCATTTTTTTAATGCAGAAGAAAATCTTCAGGATATTTTAAATCGAGAATTGCCGATTTTTATTTATCTTAATATGTAAAGCTTCTTTTAGTTTTAAATGAAAAATAAGTGATAATTTTTATTACAGTTTTGAATCGAATTGGTCTGTATTCCAAGAAACGCAATAAAAACGGATCAGTTAGAGAAGATGCTCGGTTGCCTGAAAACGATGTACACTAAATCGGGGATAGCTCAGAATTTCAATGATTAAGGAATTGTTTGAACTGAATCACTTAAATTCTAAAAAATATAAATGACTGCAGGATTGTGAATCTAAAATTTAGAGTAAAGTATGTAGCTTAAGTGCAATAAAATTAATTATTTATTTGATAATCTATAAAAACACCTAAATTTGAATTGAATTTTATCCTTGAATTAATGTAATGGAGATTGGAATTGCGGGGGTGAATATCGAAGCTGATTATGGATCATAGTATCTTAAATACAAAAGAAAATATAAAGAATGCAACTGTGACAAGGACAGCGCAAATCTGGCTGGATGAAAAAGAAGGAATTGTCATGGCAATATATACTCCCGGAGCAGAAGAAACTCTGGAAGATGCTGAGTCTAACGTTGCTGTTGTGGAAAAGCTGGGTATGGGTAAAAAACGTCCCATCTTCATCAAAGGGCCTCATAAATCAATGACTCGCGATGCAAGGATTTATTACACAGAGAAAGCTCCGTCTTTCTTAAACGCCACAGCGATTATCTCCAATTCTGCTTTCGTAAAAATACTGGGAACCTTTCTTGTTACTCTTAATAAAGCAATCAATCATGATAAATTTCCTATTCAGTTTTTTTCTTCAGAAGAAGAAGCCATACGATGGCTGAGAACCTTTGTGAATTAGCTTTTTCATTACAATATTCAGATATTCAGATATGAAGTATGACACCTTAAAAGACCCCCGGATTGAAAAAATACTCCATTTGATTATGGAATATGCAGGGGGAAATTTAGAGGCCAAAGTGGATGCCGCCGATCAATTTGATGAAATAGACGGAATCATAGGCGGTTTGAACATGCTTGGCGAAGAGCTGAAAGCATCAATGGTTTCACGCGAATTTTTAGAGAATATCATTCAATCCATGTTTGACGGCATCCTTGTTCTCGGGACTGACATGATGATTCAGGAAATGAATCCGAGCATGGAGTCTTTACCGGGCATTTCAAAAAAAGATTTGGTTAACAGCTCTGTCGATTTAATTTTCGGCGAGGATCAGGATTTCAAGAATCATCTGATTCATGAATTGTCTGTCACCGGGGCGTTTAGAGGTAAAGAATATCGTTATATTTATAAAAATACCGAAAAATACATGTTTGTATCCGGTTTTGGAATCAGGAATAACTACGGTAAAATTAAAGGTTATATTCTCAGTTTTCATGATATTACATTGCAAAAACAAAAAGAAGAGGAACTTCGCATTTCGGCAGTAGCCTTCGAATCCAATGAGGGAATTATCATTACAGATCCTGAAACAAAAATCATCAGGGTGAACCGGACTTTTCAAAAAATTACAGGATACAGTTCAAAAGATGTAGTCGGAAAAAAACCTTCTTTTCTGAGCGCAGGTCATCATAACGCCGATTTTTATAAAGTGATGTGGGCAGAGATCAACCGGACAAGAAAATGGGAGGGTGAAGTCTGGAACCGGAGAAAAAACGGCGATGTTTATATAGAGTTGCTGAGCATTACCGCCATAAAAGATGACGATGGTAATGTCACGCAGTATGTCGGCATCTTCAACGATATCACAAAGCGCAAAGAAGCGGAAGAAGAAATCAGAAATCTTGCCTTTTATGATCCGCTCACGGGTTTACCGAACAGGCGTCTTCTCATGGAAAATTTTCATCATGCACTGTCCCGATCCGAAAGAACAAAATATTTCGGCGCGGTGATTTTTATTGATTTAGACAATTTTAAAAAATTGAATGATACAAAAGGACATGAATACGGCGATATGCTGCTGTTTGAAGTTGCAGGAAGACTCAGTTCATGCCTGAGAGAGGTTGATACGGTAGCCCGTCTTGGCGGCGATGAATTTGTTATTTTAATTGAAGAATTAAGCAAAGACGAAAATCAATCTTCAGAGATCATATCCAAACTTGCAGAAAAAATTCAAATGAAACTGAATCAACCCTATAATCTGGAAGGTTACAGTTACTTTAGCTCTTCAAGTATTGGAATCAGTCTTTATAGAGGACATGATAAATCTGTCAGTGAATTATTAAAATTTGCAGATCTTGCAATGTACAGCGCGAAAGAGTCAGGCCGTAATGCAGTTCGTTTTTTCAATCCTGTGATGCAGAATAAAGCAGAAAAATTTTCTTCACTTGAAGTAAAATTAAGGAATGCCGTATTATTGGATCAATTCATACTTAATTATCAGGTGCAGGTCAACGGCTGGGGACTTCCTGTAGGAACTGAAGCACTGATCCGCTGGAATAGTCCAGAACTGGGAATGATGATGCCCGATCAATTTATACCTGTTGCAGAAAAAATTAACCTGATCATTGACCTGGGGCAGTGGGTAATTGATACTGCATGCATGCAGCTCGAACGATGGAGTCATGATGAAAGAATGAAGGATCTGACATTATCCGTGAATGTCAGTGTTAAACAGTTTGAAGCGTCTGATTTTGTTTCTAAATTAAAATCAGCTGTAGCATTGAACGGCATCAATCCTTCTCTTCTGATTCTTGAAATCACAGAACACTGCCTGGTAAATAATGTATCCGATGTTATATCCAAAATGGATGAATTGCGGAATTTTGGAATACAATTGTCAATTGATGATTTCGGAACCGGTTATTCCTCTTTGTCGTATTTAAAACAGCTTCCCATTAATCAAATTAAAATTGATAAAAGTTTTTTAAATAATATACCATCAGATTTGAATAATTCAATGATGATAAAAGCAATTGTAAACCTGGCTAAAAATTTGAATCTGGATGTTCTTGCAGAAGGAGTCGAAACAGTTGATCAGCAGAATTTTTTAAGGGATATTGGATGTGAATCTTATCAGGGATATTTGTTTTCGAAACCCATTCCCTTAAGTGAATACGAACAATATATTAAGATGAATCTTCATTCCAGATAATCTTAAAGAATTCCGCCGCTGTGAAGCTAGAGTCCTTCTTTAAAAAAGAAGAATTTTAAAAAAATTTCTCATTTGTGACATAATTTATCAAGATTTTTTGAAATCTTTCCGATTGCCTCAGTAAGATGTCACTGTTTTCAAATACAATCGAAATGCAAAGCCTCAAGATGCTTGAAATGGGGCTGGATGCAGCCATGGTCAGAAGAAATGTCCTGGCAAATAATATTGCAAATGTAGATGTGCCTCATTTTAAAAGATCGGAAGTCTCTTTCGAAGAAAATATCAGGCGCGCCATTGATTCAACGCGCCGGGAACGGGAAGAACCGCTTTTAAATACAATTCATAAAGAACATATTGCAGGCAGGAAAGGACGCGATTTTAGAAGAGTCGTTCCTCAGATTCATACAGATTACAACTCATCCATGAGAAACGACGGCAATAATGTGGATATGGAAGATGAAATTGCAAAACTAAACAGAAATCAGCTTCATTACAATCTGATGGCTGACAGAGCAGGAAAAAAACTCAGACATCTCAATTCATTGGTTCGTCTGGCATAAAAGTAAAGAAATTCTGAAATGATTCATGAAGAAGCTAAAGATTAGGAATCAATCATACCATCTGTAGAAATGCAGTTAAGGAAGGGATAGACTATGGGAATGTTCAGTGTTATGAATATTGCATCAACAGGGCTTTCAGCGCAGAGGCTGAGGCTCGATGTGATTTCAAATAATATTGC
>JAOUOA010000291.1 GCA_029880625.1 Spirochaetia bacterium | reverse complement strand
AAATGCATTTTTCAGCGGCTTTGGAAAAAGAAAAACAATCGTTCTTCATGATACTCTTCTAAACAATCATTCTGATGATGAAATCCTCTCTGTAATTGCACATGAAACAGGACATTATAAAAAAAAGCATATCATAAAAATGCTGGCTTTTTCATCTGCAACATCGGGTATCATGCTGTATCTGCTTTTTCAGTTTCTGGAAAGTCCCCATCCTTCAACAATTATAGGAATTGAATCAAAAACCTATCATGCATCCATCCTTGTATTTGGAATTTTATTCGGCCCGATTTCTTTTATTTTTCAGACTATTGCCAACAAATTTTCAAGAACATATGAATTTGAAGCAGATGAATATGCAAAACTGACCACAGATGGAAAAACACTCTCAAATGCCTTAAAGAAATTTTCCATCGAACACCTCTCAAACCTAACTCCTCACAAACTATATGTTTTTTTTCATTATTCACATCCGCCCACAATCGAAAGGATTTATAAACTTGAAGGGACAAATAAATAATTTTGATTTAAATGGAGAAAGAATGGACAGTGCTTCTGGTTGATGATTCGGAAGATATGCATCTTCTGATAAGGCTAATTCTTGGACAGTTATCAATTAAAATTTTAGAAGCCTATAACGGAAAGGATGCACTTGAAATTCTAAATAAGAATCCCGTTGATTTAATTGTCATGGATATTGAAATGCCTGTCTTGAATGGTTATGAAACGATAAAAAAAATCCGTGAAATTGAACAGCAACAGAAATTAAAAACGATTCCTGCCATGGCTTTATCAGCCAATATATCATTGGAAGATAAAAAATATGCATTTCAATGCGGCTTTAATGTTTTTATGGAAAAACCCTTTTTACGATCGGTTTTTATCAAAGAAATCAAAAATTTAATGCAATGAATTTCTTCTCAATCGAAATTATGCAGGGAAAAGTTCATTGAAAATACGTTTTTTCCCGAAACTTATAAGGTGAAACTTTCACATTTCATCATCACTGTATGCTTATTCTTATCTGTTTCTCCTTTATTGTCAAGGACACAGACATCTCGATTTCTGCCGGATCCGTACTATCCTCAAAAACCAATCGGTGAATTGAGACTGAACTATTATTATGACAGATCAGGAAGATGGGTAAAATTTTCAGACTGGATTCCCTTTAAACAGCATAAATATGAACCCATGTTTTTTGAAGATTTTTATGAACTGTACGGACTTCCACATCATTATAAAACATTAGAAGTCAAAGAATCCATTTATTTTCTGGTTCAGGCGCTGACTCATAAATTTAGACATCCATCAAAAGCTTTATGTAAAATAGAAAATGAACAACAGTATCATAAATACAGAATTCTTATGTTCATGCAGAGCAATTATTTAATTATGAGAATGTTTCTGAGACTCGGTTCACTCTACGACAAAAGACATCTTTATTTTCATGATATGGATTTTTCCGATGATCTTGAAATTTCATTTCTAATCGCCCGTACCTATTATATGGAAGCAGAAAAGTACTGGAAACTAACAAAAGATTATGCGAAAAAAGCAGATGATTATCGTTTTGAACTGGATCTTCCAGGAATTGAAAGCAGGCGTTATCAAATCATGAACGGCGAACTTGATTTTGACAGAATCATCGCCCTTCATAAGGGTAAAGTAAATGCAAAGCTGGATGTCATTGGAAAATTTCTTGATCGGGAAGGGCGGCCCCGTCCTGTTAAAACTGCAATTCAGAAAGATATTGAAAAAATGTATGACAGCCGTTTTAATCCCGAACCTCTGGGAAAGCCCGTACTGGATCCTGAATGGAAAGAAACACCTCTGTTTGAAGATAAAGATTTTATGATTGATTCTTTCCCGGAAGACTGAATATGAAAGCAGGATTCTGGATTTACTCTGCAGCAATGATTTTCTTTATTCATGCCGCACAAATATACCCTCAAGACCGTTTCTTCTTTTCAGAATATGATCTGCTTTTAAAAAGAATGGAGGAGAATGCATCAACGGAAAGCCGTTTTTATTTAGATACAGTACGCCAGCAGCAAATTGAAACTTCCTGGACCTATCCAGAACTTCCTCCGGACTTCTATACACATCAGATTCCTGAACTCAATTATGCCCCCATGGAACAGGCACAGCTTCGCAGAGCTTACAGCCATTATGAAAATGCTGTCCTCTTAATTGAGAACATGAAAAAAGATCTCATCCGAATGGATAAGAAAATCCGATCCGTCCGATCAGATATCTGGTGGAAGGTCATTGATGAAACAGACTCGCTGATGCGCCAGAGACATAGAATTAAAATGAAATATTCTACAGATCTTGCCCGGACTGCAGGTAAAAGCATTGAAATTCTTGAAGGAATTCAAAATACAAAAGTTAGATCCAGCAGAGCCTTTATCAATTTATACTACCAGTCTCTGAGAATGCATGCGATTTACGAAGCAGTCATGTTTAATTATGACAGTGCATTTTATTCGCTTCAAAAATACAAAATCAATGAAAATTCAGATCTTGAATGGCCCTACCATTATCTCTTGAGCATCTGTTACAGATATAAATTCAGACTTGCGCAAAAAAATACGCGTATCTATGAAAAAGAACTTCTGGAACTGAGAAAAATGAAAAATCTTCATAAAAAACTGGCAGTTTCATTGAAATACGGTATTGAAAGTGAAGAATATAATTTAATTAAAAATAAAATACGCCTGGAAGAGTTGGGATCTCCCAGACGTATTGAAGATTGATTTATAAAATAACTTTTATTTCTGTTTTACGTATAATTTTTTAGAAAAGATCCAGATCAAACCAACCGCAACCAGCAGAACTCCTACAATCTGACTTTGTGTAAATCCGTACCAATGCCAGTGCTGAAAATAATATTCAGGGCCTGCACCGGCCTGAATAGCGCTTTCATAGCTTAACAGCACATGATGTCCTGCAGCAATTTCAATTTGAGGCGGATTCAGTACAGGAATTAATGCATCATTCAATCGGATAAATTCTACAAGAAACCGCGCAATGCCGTTAACAACCAAAAAGACTGCAACTAAAAAACCTGCTTTATAATTTGCATAACGTCCCCATTTCATCATCCAGATAAAAAGAAGAAGGGAGATAAGGGATTCCATAACCGGCGTATTCCATACATTGACACCATAACTGCTGATTACAGACATCGGACCGTAAACCATGGTAAACAATGGAATATCGATAGAAGCTCCATGTCCGTAGCATCCGTCGCCGCTGACCATGCATCCCATTCTGCCTATAGCATATCCGACTGCCATAGAGGGAATAAATGCATCACCATGAGTCCAGATATCAAGTTTATTGTATTTTAAATAAACATAGAGTGATCCGAAACCTGCGATAAATCCGCCGTAAAAGACAAGTCCGCCGCCGCTGAAAAGGGCCTCCCAGAGTCCAATCGCTCCGATTCCTGGAAGCTTTTCTCCCATTCCTCTGCGATAAGCCAGGATATGATATAGCGTGTCACTCCAGCTTTCATCAACAATCCAGATTTGATGCCATACTTCAAAAACAAATCCAATTTTTGCACCGATCACTGTACCGATAACAGCAATTAAGATTCCCCAATCCGTAATTTCTGGATTCAAGTTTCTTCGTTTAAGTTCCCTGGGCACAAGATAAGAAGCCAGCAGGAAAGCCAGAACCAGCATAATGCTGAATGTGGAAATTCCAGTAATATCCCGGTCCATTCCGGGGATACTGAGAGTAAAAGGCAAAGGGATTTCTTTAAGCATGATCCATTATTTTGAAACTGGATCTACAGGGAAATCATTTTCTGAATTATTCTCTTCAGAATGATTCTGTTGCTTTTATTCAGATGATTGATTTTTAAGAATCAGGTTTTCAATTTCGCTGATTTCTTTTGGGATCGATTCAGTGAGAACTTCAGGCTGATTTCCCTTTACAAGAACGTCATCTTCTATTCGGATCCCTATGCCGCGGAATTCATCGGGGATATCGGGAAGATCTTTTTCAATATAAATACCGGGTTCTATGGTAGCAACCATACCATTTTGAAGAGGACGGAATTCTTTTCCCAGGTGGTAGTTTCCGACATCATGGACGTCACGTCCCAGCCAATGTGATGTTTTATGCATATAAAATTTTTTATAGGTTTGTTTTTCCAGATTTTCATCCACAGATCCAGTTAAAATACCAGTCTCAATCAGACCTTCAGTTAGAATTCTCACCGCATCCAGATGCACATTTTCCAGGTTGTTATTTTCAATCATGGACGATATGGCTTTTTTCTGAGCTGCAAGAACGATTTCATAGATTGTTTTCTGAGCCTGAGTAAATGTTCCTGAAGCAGGAAATGTCCGGGTCACATCTGCATTTAAATAATCTTTTTCAGCGCCCGCATCAATTAAAATCAAATCATTTTCTTTAATGACTGCGTTATTTTCAATATAATGAAGAATGCATGCATTATTACCGGATGCGACAATTGAAGGATAGGCAAAATCTCCTCCGTATTTTTTAAATGTCTGCATGATCTTTGCATCCAGTTCATATTCATAAATTCCAGGCCGAACCATTTTCATGGCTTCTACATGGGCTTCACGGGTAATTTCAGCGCATTCCTTCATCAGGGCGATTTCCTGAGCATCTTTTATAAGGCGCATTTCATGGGTTATCGAAGAAAGATGAAAAATTC
>JAOUOA010000434.1 GCA_029880625.1 Spirochaetia bacterium | reverse complement strand
ATTCCATAGGACTGGCTGATTACTGCATCCAGCACAATATCAGAATGGTTTATGCATCCAGCGCGGCAACCTACGGAGATGGCGACCAGGGTTTTGATGATTCCGAAGAGGATATTGAAAAACTCCTGCCCCTCAATCCCTACGGATATTCCAAACAGGCATTTGATCTATGGCTCAAGCGGATTCATTTCGAGCCTTTATTTGCAGGGATCAAATACTTCAATATCTTCGGACCCAATGAATACCATAAAGGAAATATGATGTCTCTGGTTCTTAAAGCTTACCATCAAATTAAAGACGAAGGCAAACTTAAACTTTTTAAAAGCTACCGTCCCGATTATAAAGATGGGGAACAGAAACGCGACTTCCTATATGTGGAAGACGCTGCAAAAATGACTGTATATCTGGCTCTTGATAATCAAAAAGCAAACGGCCTGTTTAATTCTGGCAGAGGGGAAGCCAATACCTGGCTTGAACTTGCCGATGCGATCTTTTCTGCAATGGGAAAAGAAAAAAATATTGAATTTGTCGACATGCCTGATTTTATCAAAGATAAATATCAGTATTACACCTGCGCTCCCATGGACAAATTAAAAACTGCAGGATATTCAGAGCCTGCAGTTTCTCTGAAAGATGCCGTAACCGATTACGTTCAAAATTACCTCATGCAAAATGAACGAAGGGCCTGATTTTAAAAACAGTCTTGAAAAATGGAAGAATGATCTTTCAAAAACACTGAGGGGACTGGACGAAAACCATCTCCTGAGAAGTCTGAAAAAAATTCCGGGAGTTGATTTTTTATCCAACGACTATCTTTCGCTCAATTCCTCCGGTCTTCTGACTGACCGGTTAAAAAAAATCACATCGGACTGGAACGGAACGGCTGGCAGTACCGGCTCAAGACTTCTTCAGGGCCACAACGAACATTTTGAGAAAGCAGAAAATGATTTTTCAAAATTTACAGGATTTAAATCTTCTCTTTTATACCAGAGCGGCTATTCCGCAAATACAGGCGTCATCCCTGCCCTGGTTTCAAAAGATGATCTGATCCTGTCTGATAAAAACTGTCATGCATCCATCATTGACGGAATTCGCCTTTCGGGTTCAAAAAATCTTCGCTTTCGCCATAATGACTTCAATCACCTGGAAAGCATCTTAAAAAAAGAAGCCGTAAAAACGCAGGGAAGGGTCTGGATTTTCAGCGAAACTCTTTTCAGCATGGACGGCGACATGCCCGACCTCAATCTTCTTGCAGATCTTTCGGAAAAATACGGAGCGCTTCTTTATCTGGACGAAGCGCATGCTGTGGGTGTTTTCGGTAAAAACGGATCGGGACTTGCTGCAGAAACGAATCTTCAGGATCGAATCGCAGTATGCGTGTATCCCATGGGGAAAGCGCCCGGTCTTTCCGGGGCTTTTGTCTGCGGTTCAAATGCCCTGAAGGATTTTTTAATCAATCAAAGCAGATCCTTTATTTTTTCAACTGCCCAGCCTCCTATTCTTGCAGCCTTACTCTCAGAGATTATCATATTTCTGAAAACGGAAAAAGCTGAAGAACTAAGACAAGATCTCTTTAACAATTCTGAATTATTGAGAAAATCCCTTAAAGAAGGAGACGTAAATACAGGATTAACAAATTCCCAGATTATTCCGGTTATTTGCGGAAATGAAAGAAAATCACTGGATTTATCAGAGTCTCTGATCGAAAACGGTTTTGCAGCAAGAGCAATCCGTCCTCCCAGCGTTCCAAAAGGAACTTCACGTTTAAGACTTGCCGTTCATTCAGATCATACAGAATCACAAATTCAGAATCTATCCAGAATGGTTCAAAATTTTTTTCAAGAAAATTAAAATGAATTCCTTTCACAGAAAAGCCCTCCGAATAAAAAGGATACAACAGCCTGAAGATGAATAAAAAAGACCCCTATGCATCGCTGCGGAATGGAGAATTTCGCAGATTTATATCCGCCCGTTTTTTCTTTACCATTGCAATGCAGATCCAGGCAGTAGTCGTGGGCTGGCAGATTTATGATTTAACCGGCGATCCTCTTGCACTGGGATTGATCGGCCTTGCAGAAGCTATCCCTGCACTTTCTGTAGCTCTTTATGCAGGACATATTGCCGACCGATTTAACAGAAAATCCATTTTGATTCCGGGACTTTTTGCGCTATTATTCTGTTCCGTATCGCTGACCTTTCTTTCAACGTCTGCAGCTGCCGATCGATTTTCTTCTGTTGTAAATTTAATTTATGCGGTGATTTTCATTTCAGGAATCGCCAGAGGATTTCTGTTCCCGGCGCTTTTTTCATTCTGGTCGCAGCTGATTCCGCGAAATCTTTATGCAAATGCTTCAGTATGGAACAGTACCATCTGGCAGACAGGCGCCATTGCCGGTCCAGCTCTTGGAGGTATACTCTATGGATTTTACGGACTGACTGAGGCTTATCTGGTCGATACCTCTCTTGTCATCGTTGCCCTTGCACTTCTTTCTTCAATTCCTTCCAAACCTCTTGAATTCACAGGAGAGCATGAAGATCTATTCAAAAGCCTTACTACAGGAGTTAAATTTGTATTCCGTCAGCCGGTACTTCTAGGCGCATTGAGTCTGGATCTGTTTGCTGTTCTCTTCGGCGGAGCAACTGCGCTTTTGCCGATTTTCGCAAAAGAAATTCTGGAGACAGGTCCGGAAGGTCTCGGTATCCTCCGTTCCGCACCTTCTGCAGGAGCCATCCTGATGGCTGGAATTCTGGCTTATTTCCCTCCAGGCCCTAAAGCAGGTAGAATCCTGCTTTTTTCAGTATTCGGATATGGAATTTCCATGATCCTTTTTGCTGTTTCTACAAATTTTTATCTGTCTTTGTTTCTTCTGGCATTAAGCGGCGCATTTGATAATGTCAGTGTTGTCATCCGAAGCACCATCGTTCAGCTTCTGACTCCCAACCACATGAGGGGACGCGTGTCCTCTGTGAATTCTATGTTTATCGGGTCATCAAATGAAATCGGCGCTTTTGAATCGGGTGTCGCAGCCCGTCTTATGGGAACCGTTGTTTCTGTAGTTTTCGGAGGAAGTATGACCCTCCTGGTTGTAAGCATAACTGCTTTTTTTAACAGAAACCTGAGAAAACTGAACCTGCATCATGCAGCAGAAGATGGTCAATCTCATTCAAATTAATTTTTCTGCAGTAAAAAAAGTTTGCTACTTTATCAGGAAAAAATCATCTAAATATTTAATTGATATTTTTATAATTCAGAACCTTTCAATACGGCCAAAAGACTATTTTATGAAATCATTACCGAGATCCAACAATAAAAATCCCGCTCCGATCT
>JAOUOA010000290.1 GCA_029880625.1 Spirochaetia bacterium | reverse complement strand
TAAAAGCGCCCACCATGAAAAAAATTCTTCCGCCGATCCGCAGCAGAATTCAGTTTTATTTTCATTTGGGAGCCGTATCAGGAATTCTCCTTACGTCAATCCTTATGCAGGAGGGTGCTTTTGAAAATTTTGCTGTCGTTTCAGGAAGATTCAGTGCTGGACTTATGATTCTTTCCAGTTTTCTACTGCTGCTTAATTTAGTTTCTGCATCCAGGTTTTATTTTAAGTTCATGTCAGGAATGGCGAAGGATAATCCGTCCGTCCTCAATTAAAAATCTGCTGTATTGGTGAACGGGTCTGTTTTCAACCCTGTAATTTTTAATTCCGGCTCCAAAACTTACTTCAACACCGGGATAAATCGATTCAAGCACTTCAACAAATGAAGATTCGGCCGGTTTCACTGAAGATCCGATTTTTGTCATCTGATCGGAAATATTTTTAACCATTGCTTCATATTTTTCTTTCAGAACCTCAAGCTTTTTATATGTATCTTCTTCTTTTTTGGCTCCTTCAGGATTCTTTTTTCTGAATTCGTCAATCTGTGAAATATGGGTCAGAATTTTGGAAAGAGTATTCTTTTTATCCAGGAAGTCTTCCTCCAGACTGCGCAGACTGTTCACTGTATCTGGATCCAGCCCTGCAATGATTCTGGTCGGCGTTTCCATCCTTGCGCCCAGTTTTTTAACTTTCAGATATTCCGCACAGAGCGTCTCGCCTCCGATCAGTTCTCCCCTGCCTTCACTGATGACAATTTTCCCGCCCGATGTAAGGCGTGAATTGATTGCCGATTCTTCTATATGGATACTGCCGTGCGTATGAATTCCGGCATCCTGAACATAACGCGAAAACACATCGCTTTCTGCTGTAACTAGAGCGGATCCCCTTCCCACAATTCCTCCTGAAAGAACAATTTCGCCTTCGGACGAAAGTCGGACATTTCCAATGCTTTTATCGATAATAATATCGCCTCTGGCTTTTACTTCAAAACCGTCAAGCACTGTACCGTGAACAATTACCGTTCCAGGAAAATCAATATGCCCAGTGGAATAATCCACATCATCCAGAACAAGGATCTCCTCGACGTCAATCCTGCTTAAATTTTTTTCTTCGTCATGAAAAATCCTAACATGCCCTGCAATTTCTGCATACAGCTTTGTTTCCCCGTCCGAGCTTCTGACATTTCGGCCTGCAGTCAGTTTTGCATGAACCGGCCCCGGGGTTTCGTCGACTTCTCCTTTAATATTTACGCCTTCCTCGCCCGGCAGTCCGGGTATGATTTCAGCAAGGATCTGATCTTTTTCAGAAGACTGAATCACATTAAGTTTTCTAAAATCCACTCTGTCGGAATTGCCGGGATCCACCTCGGGTACAGCGCGGGGATTGACGGAAAAATAATGTTTTATATATGCATTTTTTCCTTTTTTTGCAGGGCTTCCCCTGGCAATTACGATTTCAAATACAGCTAAAGGAGGACTGGAGGAAATTTTTTTAATGGCTTCATCAATGATCCCGAATACAATCCCTGATTTTCAATTTGTGCAGTAATCTCTTCTTCTGATAAAAATTTACCTTCGCCTCTTGGAGGATGCAGTATCATTTTTGCTTCCATCAGATCTTCTGAGATCTGTATTTCAGAAGAAGCGTCAGAAGAATCCCGATCTTCCCATTCACAGATGTCATGAGATCTGCCCTCGGAAGCGACGACAATTTCTCGCACAAAAGAAAGATCATAGCCAGAAAGCTTGAAAAGATCCAGTCTGGCAATCACATCGGAATATGCAACCGGCCTTCCTTTTTTCCCCGGCGGATAGACGCACAGGAAGGCCCTGCCGGATCGACTTTCAACGGTAAAATATCCGTTATCCGAATCTTTCAGTGATTTGTAAAAATCAGAATGGGATTCCAAAAGTTATTCTCCAAGAAGAGGCAGAAACAGATCAAAATAATCTGGAAAGGTTTTTGATACGCATCCTGGATCATTGATTGCAATATGAGTTCCAAAAGCAGCAAGTGAAAAAGCCATTGCCATTCTATGGTCACGGTATGTATCGATTTCTGCAGAAAGGATTTTATCCGGGGGCATAATATGCAAAGCATCGTGTTCTTCTACAACCCGTGCGCCCAGTTTTTCAAGCTCTTTTCTAAGACCGCTGATTCTTTCCGATTCTTTCACGCGAAGATTCGCTATATTCCGTATATGAGATTCCCCATCGGCGAAAAGAGAAATTACAGCAAGCGTCATTGCAGCGTCAGGCATATCATTCATATCAAGATCAAGCGCTTTTAATTTTTTTGAATTTCCGGGGCCCTTTGCCGTAATTGAGTTTTCTCCGTATTCAATTACCGCACCCATTTTCTCAAGAAGCTCTGAAAATCTTATATCGCCCTGTATGGAATTTTTTGAAATGCCTTTCACGGTGACGGGTCCTGAGCCTGGAAGTGATCCTGCAGCAAGGAAATATGTAGCCGCCGATGCATCGCCTTCAATCCTGTAATCACCCGGCGAAAGGTATCTGCCCGGCTGCACGGTAAATTCAGTATAGCCTTTTCGGGCCGCTTCCACACCAAAATCCTTCATCATGGCAAGAGTCAGATCTATATAAGGTTTGCTGACAGGTTCGCCCGGAAGCACAATCCTGACCTCGCTTTTTGAAAGCGGGGCTGCGATTAATAAAGCGGATACAAACTGGCTTGAAACCTCTCCTGAAATTTCAAGGAGTCCGCCCGGAAGACCGTCTGCCTCAATCGTAACAGGAGGGAAACCGTCAGATGAAGAAATTCTGACGCCGTTTTTCTGAAGTGCATTAACCAGATCAAATATGGGTCGTTTTCTCATTTGATCATTTCCATCAACAGTATAGTTCCCTTTCCCTCCGGAAAGTACAGAAATCATGGGACGAAGAGCTGTCCCGGCATTATCCAGATTTAAATAGAGCTTTTCGACTGGAAAAGGCCCGCCGCATCCATGAACTTGGACGGCATGTTCTTCTATTTTCTCCAGTTTTACACCAAGGAGAGGCAGGGTTTTCATCATCACAAGAACATCATCGGAATCCGGCAGGCCGGTAAGACGGGTCCTGCCCTCAGACAGCGCCGACATCATGAGAGCCCGATTCGCAATAGATTTGGATCCGGGCAGAGTCACTTCCCCTCTGCAGACAGAGCTTTTTTGAATTTCAATTTGATTATATTTCAAAACCATTCCTCTGATTTCACTGCCATTTTTTCAGATCAATATTTACAAGCCAGTAAATTTCGCTGAAATCCGAAAATTGAGATTCTTTCACTCTGCAATTCTGCAGATTTTCCGAAAAATGTATCGGCCAGTCTCTTCCGCAGCACTTTGAAATTCTATAATTAATAAAATGTTTTTTTGAAATCCGCTAAATATTACTTTCTTTTTTCCATTCATCATGAGCCCTGGGTTTATATGAGTCAAAACAGGGATCTCGAAGAGGGAAGCGCTCTTGCAATTGATTTTACCAAACTGAAACAGACTGCATCCATTGAAGAAGATGTGGTGCCAGTCGCCGTTCAGGATGCTGAATCGGGCGAGGTTTTAATCATAGCCTATGCAAACCGGAAAGCTCTGGATTATACGCTTAAAAATAAAACGGCTGCCTTCTGGAGCACTTCACGAAATGAACTATGGGTAAAAGGAGCTACATCGGGAGATACGCTTGAAATTGTTGATGTAAGGGTAAATTGCGAACAGAACTCACTCCTCTATATAGTAAAACTCAAAGGAAACGGTGCCTGCCATACGAAAGATAAAAATGGGAAAACACGCCCTGGATGTTATTACAGAAGAATTCAAGACTCTTCTCTGGAATTTATCAGGAAGGAATAACGGATCATTTGCAGTTCCATGACAATCAGGCATTAAAATAAATTGAGATCCCTGGTGTCCTCCTATGCGCCGATCCAATCATTATGAAAAAAGTCAATGAAAAAATTTCCGAAGAAACCAACCTTGATGATTTTGAAGTTATTTCCAGGAATTTAATTCAGGGAAAAGATTTAAATCCCTTCGGCAATGTTTTCGGAGGGCAGATGCTTTCCTGGCTGGATGAAAGTTCATACATTTATCTTGTTACAAAAACAGGTTATTCGAATTTTGTAACGGTCAACATGAATGATGTCAATTTTCACGCTCCTGCAAAGCTGGGAGATGTCATTACTTTTTACGGAAAAATCATCCGAACCGGAAAAAGTTCAGCAACAGTTCGCAACAGAGCATTTGTCCATGAAGTGGGAAGCGATCTCAAAAAAGAAATTATTAACTGCACCATCACTTTTGTCGCGTTAAAAAACGGAAAATCGTTCCCTTTCTTTACGAAAAAAGACAGGAAAAAATAATTTTTTATCTGTATATGAATAATTCGGTTCAAATCCAAATTTCAGTAAATATTAATGAGGAGAACAGTCCATGAAGCATAAAATTCTTCTGCTGGATGCCCGTGATATCCGGAAGATCTTCACAATGAAAGAGGCGGTAAAAACAACAGAAAAGGCATTTAAAGATTTTGCATCTGGACGGGCGCGCATGCCTGTGAAAGTCTATCTGGATCTTCCTGAATACAACGGGGATTTTCGCGCAATGCCTGCTTTTATGCCTTCGCCTCCTCTTGCGGGAGTTAAATGGGTAAATTCGCATCCTGACAATGCAAAACGAAAACTCCCCTCAGTTATGGCAATGATGATTGTCAATGAT
>JAOUOA010000289.1 GCA_029880625.1 Spirochaetia bacterium | reverse complement strand
TTCTCATGAATTAACCCGGTTTCTCTTTTGTTTTTATAAATTATCTGGAATTTATCTTGACCCAGCAGGAATGTCTTAAAAGTCTGGATTTTCGTTATTATTTAAATCGAATTGGTATATAAAAATGTCAAATTTAATGCCCGGACAGGGAACCACATACGTAAAAAATGAAGAAATCAAGAAAGACTGGATTCTGGTTGATGCAAAAGATCAGGTTCTCGGACGTCTTGCAGGCCGCATTGCCCACAGACTTCGTGGAAAACATAAGCCAGATTATACTCCCTATCAAGACAATGGCGATTTTGTTGTTGTGATTAATGCACGTCATATTGTAACAACCGGTTCTAAAATGGATCAAAAGGTCTATTACAAACATTCCCATTATCCCGGCGGATTAAAAGAAACTCTATTAAAAGATGCAATGATTAAAGATCCCACATTTGCTATAAAAAAAGCCGTACAGAGAATGCTTCCTTCCGGCCCAATGGGCAGAAAGCTTCTTGGAAATTTACGAGTTTATGCAGATGCTGATCACGGGCATAATTCACAGAAGCCCGAATTATGGAATATTCAATATAAGTAAATCAGGAATCAGGTAAGATATGGCAGCAACAAAGGATAAAGTAAAACTCATTGTAGGAAGAAGAAAAACTGCAGTGGCAAGAGTAAAGCTTGTGCCCGGCTCGGGAAATATTACTGTAAACGGCCGAGAAATTGCTCAATATTTTACCGTACCCCGACATCTTCAGATGGCAACAGCCAGTCTTAAAGTTTCCGGCAGCGAAAGCAAATTTGATATTAAGGCCCGTGTAAACGGCGGCGGAATTGCAGGTCAGGCAGGCGCTCTTTCTCTTGGAATTGCACGTGCTCTGGACAGAAACGACAATAATGTTCATACAGATCTCAAGCGTGCAGGACTTCTCAGAAGAGATCCCCGTATGGTGGAACGTAAAAAATACGGTTTCAGAAAAGCGCGTCGAGGAACTCAGTTCTCCAAACGTTAATTTAGTTTGCATTTTTTTTAAGCTGAATGAAAAGTTCAGCTTAAAAAAAGTATTTTTAAAAATCGTTTCATGAAATGATTTTTCAGAGGGGATCCTGATTGGAAAGGGCCGGACGATCACATTCACCCCGGGGCGGCGAGCTTTTCGTCCCGACTGAATCATTTACAGAAGAACCGCATTAAAGATAATGCGGATTCTTCCAGCCTGGTCCGTTTTGCCCCTGTTAGTCCGTCGGCTATGTATAAAAAATTTTCAGCTTGATAAATCTTTCATCAATTCGTATTTATTTAGATACATAAAATCAGAATTATTTACTTTAGAATTTCTTTGTATATATTCAGAACTTCTTCCGGCTGATCTGCTGATGCCGCATGCCCTGCTTTTTTAATTTCAAGCCAGTGTTTTTCTTTTGCATTTAAGCGGTTGAAATAATCGCGTCCTGCAAATTTCATTACGTCATATTCTCCCATAATGAAATACACGGGAATGTCAATTCCGGGAACTTCCTTTCTCATATCGATGCCCATGGTTTCCTGCATGGTTAATTCTGTAAAAGTTTCAATGGACTGCAGAGTGACCATCATATCAGGTAGAGTGTATTCAGGCGCTTTCCACAGGGCCTTTATGAAAAAGGGTTCCAGATCCTGAAGTGAAAATGTACGGCTGTAGTAGTGTTCCAGCCATTTTAAAATTAAATTCGTATTTGTTATATTTATTTCAGTGGAATTTTCCGGCGAAGGAGGAAGCGTGTTTGTCATATCCATCAGCGCATCCATATTGTTTTCCAGAGCAGCCTGTTCTGTAATAAAATCAATTGCATCTCTGTAAGTTTCCGGAAGATTGACCGCCTGGCCTTCTGAAATATATGCATGAAAAAGCTCAGGACGTTTTTCTGCAAGCTTCATCCCTATGATGCTTCCAAAAGAAATGCCAAGAATATAAACCCTGTCTTTATTGAATCTTTTGCGCATAATTTCAGTCAGTTCTTCTGCATCTCTTACAAGCTGATCGATATTCATTGTTTCATCCGGGGCTTTGTTTCGTGCTGTTTTTCCTGCTCCTCTCTGGTCATAGTTGACGATGATGAAATGTTTCTCCATTTCGCCGGTCACTCCGTCCTCCAGCGACGGATCGGCATAGTCCAGATGTGCAAAGGGCATCATGGGAACAGCATAGCCGTGGATTACAATTAAAAGAGGATTGTCCTTATTTGTTCCGCGGATTAATACAGAATGAGGATGGTTTCCCAGATGAATCGTTTCAATCGATGCAATTCCTTTATTTTTCCATTCAGAATTTTCATACGGAGCAGTGGATGCGCCGCAGGCAAGAATCAAGAAGAGGCAGCCCAGTGCAGATACTTTCATAAATGTTTTCATTTAAATTCTCCTGTTTGAATTTTCTTTACTATGTTTTTATAAAATTTTATTTCAAGCTTCAGATGTTCAATGCCGTATTCGCCGGAAATCATTCTGAATTTGAACCCTTTCTGATTTAGTAATGAGGATTCAGCTCTTCGTGATTCCTCTAAAATTTCTTCCAGATCTTTGAGAGTTTTTTTCAATACATTGATGTATTTTTCAATCACGGTTATCTGTTTCGGCGCAGGCATCGGGTGAATAAAAAAAAGGCGAAGAAGCGCTTCATCCTGATAGCGGCCCATAGAAATATCGCTTTCAAGCCACTTCAGATGTTCTTTTCTGCCCCTTTCTGTAATTGAATAAATTTTTTTGGATCTGCCGTTTAAATTGCTTCTTTTTGAATCAATCAAACCGTTTTTTTCAAGACGTGTCAGAGCCGGATGCAGACTGCCAAAGCTTCCGCTGTAAAAAAAACTGACGGAGCGCTTCATTGCCTTTTTTATTTCATAAAGTGTGAAATCGCGGATCATCAGAAAGCCAAGTAGAACCATTTCCATAAGAATTCCTTATTTACCATATATCGAGTCGATATATTTCTGTCAACTATGTATCGATTCGATATATAGTTGACAGAAGCAGTTCTTGCAATTCTGAATCGGTCTTTTCGGTCGATTGAACGGAATGTATTGACGATTCAAAAGGATCTCATTGCTGGCGCATTAGCAACAAGCAGGCAGTACTTTATCGTGTGGCTTTGGATCATATAAATTGATAAAGATGAAAGAGTGGAAATTTGAGGTCTTGTCTGAGTTTTTTTTCTTAAATGTAAGTATTTAAAGATCTATCTATATTTCTGCTTGGATCGGAAAGCCAAAACCATACTTTTTGAGAATGGATCTCAAAAAGTATGGACAGATGCAGGTTTCTTTATTTTTTTGGTTTCAGGGGCTGTTTCTGCAGAAAAAAAATGGAACTCATTATTGTTGCTTTATTGGTTCTTTCAGCACTGGGATATTTAATCTATTCTGGAATGAAAGTGTTTGCGCCGAAAAAAAGCGGATGCGGAACAAACTGCGGATGCGGCACCCGGGAGAAATAATCAGATGACCCTCACATCCATGGCGCCCGGCCAGTCGGGATTTATTACATCCATTAAAAATCAGGATGAAACCTTTTACAGACTTTCAGAACTCGGACTGATTGAAGGTCAGAAAGTAACCTTTTTAAAAAGAGCGCCCCTCGGCGATCCCATTGAAATCCGAATAATGAATTACGAACTCTGCCTCAGAGGCAGCGAAGCTTCGCAAATTGAAATTAACCTGGATGAAAGTCTTCATTCCTCAATCAGGTAGAATCATTGAAAACCTCAAAAAAAGATTCATCCTCTTCCGCTGAAACTAAAATGCCCGTCATAGCCCTTGTCGGAAATCCGAATACAGGGAAATCCACGGTCTTCAATTCCCTTTGCGGCACACGTCAGAAAGTCGGAAATTATCCCGGAGTTACAGTGGAAAAAAGAGCAGGCCGTGCTCTTTTGCCGCGAACTCTTGCCGAAGTTGTTGATCTTCCCGGAATTTACAGTCTGAAGGCAATCTCTCCTGATGAAGAAGTTGCAGCAGATGCCATCATGGGCAGGATCAAGGGGCAGGATCGTCCCGATTTGATTTTATGCGTGATGGATGCAACCAACATCAAAAGAAATTTATATCTTTATACCCAGCTTGCAGAAACAAAACTTCCCATGCTTGTCGCCTTGACCATGACCGATCTTTTAAAACGGGAAGGCGTTGAAATCGATGTAAAGGAACTGGAGAAAATCCTGGGTGTACCCGTCGTCGTTGTTGTGGGGCATGACCGCGATACTTTAAATGAACTTAAAAATGAGCTTACACATTATCTCGAAGAACCGGTTGTTCCTTCCATTAATCTTAATTTTCCTGAAGAACTTGAAACGATCGGGAAAAATCTTACTGAAAAACTAAAGAAATTTCATCCGGTCAGCTGCTTTGAAGCGAGAAATCTGATTTTTTTCAGCAAAGATCCCATTATCCGTTTATTTGAAAAAAATAAAGAAGCCATGTCGGCCATATCAGAAGCGAAAGAAGATGCAAAATCAAAAGGTTTTATTACACCTGCCATTATTCCTGCAAAGCGATATGAGTGGGCGGAAGAATGCGTAAAAAAAGTCGAAAAGAGAAATCAAGAAAAAACAGAATCATACAGCCAGAGGCTTGACCGTTTTTTTACGCATAAGTTTTTTGGATTTTTTGCATTTGCAGCTGTTATGTACGGCGTATTTCAGTCCATTTATACTTGGGCGGCCCCCATTATGGATTTTATTGAGTCGATGATGGGAGAACTG
>JAOUOA010000288.1 GCA_029880625.1 Spirochaetia bacterium | reverse complement strand
ATATATTTTTTTAATCAAATATTTTTTTTTAGAAAAATTTTTGATTTTAACACAAACGATGTTATTCTGAACAGAAAATATTTTCCAATCTGCAAGGCGGTTTATAAACTGGAATGGATTTTTCAATGAATCGTTCATTTCATTTTTGTTTTCATTTGATTTCTAATCGCAGGAATCGGTTCGTGCAGGCGGATTATGTCTCATTAGAATCCAATCAATATATTGGATTAATTTAATACCGATTGCAATGACAAATAAAGCAATATTTATTTACATAGTCTGGTATTTATATTTTAATCTGTCGGAATATGGTCCTGATGTCAGAATTAATAAATTTAGAAAACTCTTCGTAAAGAAAGTTTAAAAGGACGTTTCCCTGCCCATCTATATGTCCTGCCATCGGTATTTTAATTTGACACAATTTCAGCAATCACTATAAAATGCATTCACATTTCCCTTAAAAAAATATACTCTGTTACAACTAGCATTTTATCCAGGAATTCATTCAGGAGAAAGGAAAATGAAAACTGTTATTAAATTATTTTCTGTATGAAGCGGGGAAAATTCCATGAAATTTAATAAAAACATGCTAGAATTTATTCGAAGTTTGAAAATATTATTTCTGTCTGCGGCATTCATACTAATGGCTCTTTTCAGCGTCATTTTAAACTGTAAAAGAGCTTCTCCTCCTGAAGTTCAGAAAATAAACAGCCAGCTTCAGATTTCAAAAAAAAATAACTTGTTTAAGTTTGCTAAAAATGGAAATGTCTGGGCCGCCGTCTGGCAGACAGATTATACGAGCTGGGATTCTCCCGTACAAATCGAAAAAAAAAGAAATTATATATTAACCTTCGATGAGAATTTTAAGATTCTTTCGGGTCCTGAATATTTTTCCTCTACACCGCATTTTACCATCCTCCCTGTACAGGAAGGCTTTGCTATTATTTACGGGGAAAGGCATACAGATAAACTGGAATGCGTGAAAGGAGTTCTTTATAGCATCAAAAAAAACAAATTAAAAAAAGACGGCTGCATCCTGCCGCATGGTTACAACTTTATCCCGGCTGATTACAACAATCCTTTTGAAGATATAGCAGCATTCAGTGCAAATGGAAAGATTTTCATGCCTGCCGAAAGTCAGGAAAAAACTTCAAAAATATTCAGCGTATATCCGGGCGAAGATGAGAAAGAATTAATTACAATAACAGAAGATGACAGAATAAAATTAACGCTGTTTTCCGGATCGTTCAATCAAAATTATATGTTTGCATGGGTGGGATTACCACGCTACAGTTCCAAACCCATTACCTCTGGAATGCATTACATGATTGCAGATTCCGAATATAAAGAAATCAAAAGAGGAAAACTCAATCCCCTTTTCGTAGGCAGACTTAAATTCATAGAAGATAACAACGGATTTTCTCTCCTCTCAGGAGATTCCCTTCACAAATACAATCACGAAGGGAAAGAAAAAGGCCGGGGTAAAAAACTCCTGAATGCAAAAGCATCAATTTATAATGAAGAAACTTCCTTCTATGATTCCTCCTGCCTGATTACTTTTCAAACACATGACGGCCTCGAAGGATCCCCCGTTGCCAATTTATTCACATGCAGAAAGGGAAAATCTGTTCGCATGAAAGATTTCATGTTTATTTCAAGTTATTGTTCGAAAAATAAATGTATTGTATCCAGGGGAAATTCATTGAAGACTGTTCTCGAATGGCATGATATGTAAATGACAGGAAAAGTCCCTTGCACACGGAAAAGCATTGATTTAAAGAGTTACGTTTGATTTTAAAACAAAAAAGCCGGGCTATACCCGGCTTCAAGCAAAAGTCGTAAGAGTAAAATTAACGTCCGCCTGGACCTATATCTGTTCTGCCTTTTTGGGCATCATCATACAGGAATTCCTGCTCGGGCTTGCTTTTTACATACTTCATTCGTAAGTTAACGTCCGCTTCATCGTCAAAACGGGCATTCCTTGCATCCACCGCATCTCTTCTGTACTCTTCTGGAAAGCGAAGATCAAAAATCGGATTAAGGTCAACAGGGATAAGAAGCGGGTTTTCCGACCAGTTCATTCTTACACCGTCAATCACGGGCTTTTCCTGAGGCTTGCCGGATGCTTTTTCATGAATTCCATGTGGATTCACGATAGCATAATTGTCGTAAGGATATTTCAGACGAAAAATAAATTCAGCATTGATCTTGGCTTTTCTCGAAAGATTAATTGAAATCAGATAGTATTCAATTCTTTTGGATACAAGTCTGGGATCCAGTTTTTGATTGGGACGCAGATGCTTGTCAACATTTAAGCCTTTTTCACGAGCCATCCTGGCAAGCCCAAGGTGCTTATATCCCATTTCTACATTTTTTTCAATCCCATATGCATTGTATGCATAATGGGTCTGCCTTGGATCATAAATTCTTGAAACATAGGCAGCTTCTCTGGGTTTTTTATAGTCCCTCATGATCTTGGATTTTCTTGAAAAATCTACGGAAATATCAACAACGGATTGATCTGCTTTATTATTGGGATCTTTCTTTTCAAGAGAATCTCTAAGCATTAATTCAGCCCGGTCAATGTTAAGCTGACTGATTTCCTCCAGAAGCTTTTCAGATCTTTTCTGGCTGTCCAGAAATCGGCTGTAAGCTTCCAGATATCGGCCTTCAAAATAAAAAATCATTCCTTCCTGATAGATTCTTTTGGCTTCCATATACATTTCAATGTACTGGCCCGGTTTTTCTTTTGAAACCGTTTCCATGCATTCAATAAAAGGATGGCAGGGAAAATTATAGGCAAGAGGCCGCAGCTGTCTCATATAATGGAGGAGCAATGCCCGGTTGGCGCTGGCCTTCTCAATCACAGACTCAGACTGTGCAGAATCCGGCAGAACAATAATGGAAAGTGAAATTATTGCTGCAAACAGGGAAGTTTTATAAAAGAATTTTGAAATCATAATTTTACCTGAATCAAGTACGTGCTTTTGATTCTATCGGTTTATCATATAGCAAACCTGAATAAATACAATAAAAAAACCCCGTTTCGGCCATTGAAAATTAGACGGATCTTAAAAAGAAATTTTCAGATCCTGGCCCAAAAAACCGATTCATCTGCAATCCTTACCTCTGAATTTATATTTGAATTCTGAATAAAAAATCACTTCAATTCTGATTGCAAAATAAGATCAATTGATTTCACTGGGGCAAAAGTTCTTTTCTGATACTGAATATAAACTATGCTGAGTTCAAAACCCAAACCATTATCCTACAGGGCAAAAGATGAGACGTCCTGTCCCATCTGCAATCATAAATACCATAAAGAAATTCTTCATTCAGGCGGCGGACGTTTGATTGCAGGCAAACTCACTTCGGATCTCAGAAGAACCTATGAGCTCAATAAGAAATTCGGCAAGGTTTATCCCATGGCCTATCAGATTCTTACCTGCCCCCAGTGCCTGTATTCATCTTATCCCAATGATTTTACAAATTTAAAACCGGAAGAAATCCAGGAAATTAAAATGTCCACAGTTTCAAGAAGAACCGGGATTGAAAAGATCGCCGGTCCTCTGGATTTCAACGAAGACAGAAATCTTGTTCTGGGAGCAGCAAGCTACATTCTGGCAATTGACTGTTATCAGCTTCGCGGAATTCAAATTGCTCCCACTCCCAAAAAAGCCATCAGCTCCATCCGTGCGGCATGGCTTTTCAGCGACATGAACGAAGAGTTTCCCGATATGGGATTTAACAAGGTTAGCGATTTTCTTTATACGAAAGCAGTAAAATATTATTATTCAACTCTTGAAATCATGAGTACAGGGAATGAACCTCATGACCAGTTCATCAATCTTCTCGGTCCCGATACAGACAACAACTGGGGCTTTGACGGAGTCGTTTATTTGAACGGTTTTCTTACGCAGAAGTATCTTCATCTGCTTGCAAAAACCGACGAAGAAAAAATTGAATACCTGGACCGCTCCAAACGGTATCTTGGAAAACTTTACGGCATGGGCAAAGCTTCAAAAAGCAAGCCTTCCGTCATCATAGATATGTCCAAAGATCTTTATGATTTAATCTCCGATGATCTTGCAAAATTACAGGGAACCGAAGCTGCTCCTTCCGAATGAGCGAAAAGCCGTACAATCATGTTCTGACGGTTGCATACAGAGGGACTTTCTTTTCCGGTTTTCAGCTTCAGAATGGTCCGCGCACAGTTCAGGGAGAACTGGAAAAAGCAATCGGCATCATTCACCGTGAACCGGTCCGGATTCACTGCTGCGGAAGAACGGATGCGGGAGTTCATGCTACAGGCCAGGTCGTTTCCTTTAAAACCATTCAGAAGATTTTAGACGAAAGAGTTTTTATTTATTCCTTAAATTCAGTGCTGCCTGCAGATATTTCTGTCATCAATTATACGCCTGTCCCTCAGGATTTTCATCCTCGATTCAGCTGTCTTGCAAGAGAATATGAATATTTAATCTGGAATGACAGAACAAAGCCCGTTCATCTGAAAGGAATGGCGCTCTGGCATAAAGGATCGATCCCAATTGATGAAATAAACCAGGAACTCCAGCCCATACTCGGCGAAAGAGATTTTTCCGCCCTGACAAGATACGAACATAAAGACAAAACAACATTCCGGTATTTAGATAAAATCGAATTGAAAAGGATCGGCGACCCCTACATGTTTTCAGAAAATCTGGTATCATTCAGAATTAGAGGAAATTCCTTTCTTCACAACATGATCCGAATTCTAA
>JAOUOA010000287.1 GCA_029880625.1 Spirochaetia bacterium | reverse complement strand
CAGATACGAAGGTGACCTGTACCAGCGGGCCGGGGACAGCCCGGACGGGATTCCAGGAAACCCATGGTTTATCTCAACACTCTGGCTTGCGGATTTCATTATTTCTCAGGCGGAAACCCCGGAACAGCTTCAGGAGGCCCTCCCCTACATTGAATGGTGCGGAAAAAATGCTCTTGCATCCGGCGTTCTGGCCGAACAGGTGCATCCTGTAAACGGCTCCCCTCTTTGCGTTTCGCCTCTTACCTGGAGCCATTCTGCTTTTGTCTGGACTGTCTTACTTTACAGTGAGAAGAAAAAATCATTCACTCCGGAGTAAAAATCAAAACCGGAAATTATGAACCAGCAGGAACTGCATATCTATATAGATTTTCTCCAGAGCGGACTGATTTAGCTTCATAAGCAGTTCAACGATGCTTTTTTTTAATTTTTCTAGTATGCCGCAAAATGGCTTTTGAATTCATCATTGACAATTCCTTTGAAGCCTGCAGTCTGTAAAAACTGACATGATGTTTTTATTCAATCAGCACATAACAAAATCATTTTTTACAGCCTTCCTGCTTCTGATTTTTATTTTCACTTTTTTCCCATCCTGTTCCAAAAAACTTCTCAAACGCGAGGACTACAGGCCTTCTGTAAATGCTCTGAAAAACGGACAGCCCCAAAATGCCCTCAAGCGATTCCCAAAAAAAGAAAAACATACTTTTATCACCATTATGGAAAAAACCTACCTGAATTTAATTTCAGGAAATCCGGATATTGACGAACTTAGGAAATATTCCCATAAAATTGAGAACCGCCTGAAATACCAGGTTTCCCGCGAACTGAAATACCTTGTCTATGTAGAAACTCCCGAAGGATACTATGCATCCGAACATGAAATCATCTGGATGCATATGCTTTTATCCTGGGGCTACAGCCTCCGCGAAGAATATGACAGCGCTGCGATCGAAGCTAAAAAAGCAGCGCTCATCCTGGAAGGAAAATCACAAGAAGGAAGATTTGACGATCCCATGATCCGGATTATCCTGGGAACTCTTTTTGCCATGTGCGGACGATGGGATGATGCAAGAGTGGACTACCGGGTGGCGGCAAAACTGGACAGAAAACTGCACTGGGCTGCCAGATTCGCCAATATGGAAATGCCCCCCGATCATCTGACCCTGATTTTATCGGGAACAGGTCCCGAACCGTACTGGGATCCCGGAGTCAAATGGAATCCGGTCCGGGGACTTCGCGACATCAAATTTAAGTTCCCACGCAGAAACGACAATATTTACGCATACAGCGAAAACAAAAGAAGGATTCCTGTGTTTCGAACGCCCGACTCTTCTCCATGGTATGTCCGCCACCTGGAACGGGAAAATGCTATTCATAAACTGATCAATGATTCCAATTACGGACAGAGAACCATTTACAGCGCAACAAAAGGCGCGGTAAAAGCAACAGCTGGAATTACGGCGGGAATTCTTGTAGGTGTCGGAGGAACCGCTCTGGGAGGTCTGATCATTTATGCTGGAGTATACGGATCATCAGGCGAAGCAATATTTGCCGGCGGCGCTGTCATTGTCTGGAGCATTCAGAAAGGTTTTGAAATTGCAAAAGATGCGGTCAGGAGAAGTATAGAAACTGCAAAAAGGGAAATGGATGTTTCTGCAAATTACCGATTTGTAAGATTTCTTCCAGACAGAGCCTTCGTCATTTATGGAAACGGTAAACCGCCCGTGGAGATTCAATCCGGCCATCGCAGAATTACAGTTAAACCCGATAGTACCCATTCGGGCCGGATTACAATTCTTTACATTCCAAAATAAAAGCCGTAAGAACTACCAGCCGACTTTTTGATTTCTTGTAGATTTAAGAAACTCCTGATTTTTTGTCCAGACCATAACGCCCGATCTTACACGCGTAAGATTTAATGTCACAACAAGGTACTGAATGGAACGGTTCTTTTCGTAATTGACCGTATCTGTGATCACACCTTCAAGAAAATAATTGGGAGATTTTAAATGTCCGATGGGAACAGCCGTTTCATCAACCAGGCCGGACTGCCCTAAAGCAATTTCCTGAATGATCTCGCCCCTGTAATTCATCTGAACAAAATAGATCTTTTTCTCAATTAAACTGGCCCGGATATGACCTGCCAGCATTTCTGTATCAATGTGTTCGGTGGTTCGGTTCCGGATGGGCTTGAAGGCAATTAAAATCGGCTCTTCACGGGATGTTAAAAACGAAAGCATTTCATCAACCATTCGATGAGCTGTCCTTTTTACTTCATAGGGCCCCCACCCTCTGGCTCCAGAAGCAGCGGTAGGATCCCTGTAGGTTGTCCGTGATGCGCAGGAAAGCATAACGATAAGCGGCAGAAAATACTTAAATAAAAAAACAATTTTCATATTCTTATTATAGATTCCGGAGAAATAACGGCAAGCATTTTCTTAATCCGTGATTATGATTCCAAACCTTACAGCTGAAATTCATCCGGGATTGACTGGACTTATTTATTTTTGAAACGTTTTATTTAAATCTCAAATCCTGTAAAAAATTCAGAATATTTATTTGAAAAAAGAGACAACTTTTCTTGACTTTTTCTTTATTGGGTTTAAATTACTGTTATGGCATATATGGCAGTCGGTTCCCGACAGATTTTATTTTCTGATTCACCAGCTCCCGCTCTTCCGCGGGAAAGCACCGCTGACGTTGCCTCAATGCAGGACAACAGCTCCTCGGAACAAACGGAAAAAATTGAATCCTCAACACATAAAAAGGTCAATGATCCTGCAGCGCCTCCTGGTCCAGGTGCAAATTTAGATTTACTTGCATAAAACCTGATTTTTCATATTTGAAATGATGTAAATTATATAAGGCTGTGCGACGGTATTCCAATATAAAATCCCTGAGAATAATGAACGCCTATTTCTCTTACTTTGTCAAAAACTTCTTTTGAATGAATATATTCAGCAATTGTTTTTATACCCAGATCGTTTGAAAAATTCAGAATATTTTTTACAATAATCTGAGAATAGACATCTGTATCTATATTTTTTATAAGGGATTGATCTAATTTAAGATAATCCACATCCAGTTTGAGAATGTACTCAAAATTGGAAAATCCGCTTCCAAAATCATCTATGGCGATTCTGCAATTCATTGATTTGGCATTTTTTATAAATTCCTCCATATGCGAAAAGTTATATATGCCTTCCGATTCCAGAATTTCAAAAATAATACGATCCGCTATTTTATTTTTTTCAAGTGTAAACAACAGATATCGAACAGTATCGGGATCAAAAACATCCTGAATATTTAAATTAATAGAAAAATCAAGATCTGTTTCTTTAAAAATATCGCATGCCGCATCAAGAATTATTCTCGTCATTTTCGGATATAATTTTACAGTTTTTGCCGCCTGGATAAAGTTTTCCGGTAAAACCAGATTCCCCTCCTGATCAAATATCCTGGCAAGGCATTCATACTTTTCAATTTTCATCGTATGATTATTCATTACCGGCTGGAAATAAGGTAACAATCTATGATTGTTTATGGCATCCTTAAAAATACGCGCCTGATAGATATTTTTTCCGTAGGTGTCTTTTCTTTTGCAGCCGGGGTCGTAATAAAAATATTTTTTTCTTGATTCCTTTGCGGTTTTCATCGCATCATTTGCCATCACAAGAAGATTATCATCCAGAGAAACAACCGAATCAGCATTCACAATACCCATCGTCACAGAAACGGCAAATTCGAAATCATTTTTTGCTTTAAATTTTTTCCTGCTACAGCATCGGACAATTCCTCCGCATAGGCAATTAAAACGTCTTTGTGCATACTCTTTACAAACGTTATTGCATATATATCTCCGCCTATGCGGTATTGATTGATCGCTGCGTCATGATTAATTTTTTCATTAATCCTTTCAGATACTTCTGCGAGAATTTCATCTCCGACATCGTTTCCAAAATAATTATTCAGTTCCTGAAACGAATCAATATTTAATGTTATAACCGATAAATGGTAAGATTTAATATCTTCCAGTAGCTTTAAACGATTAGGAAGGCCTGTAAGAGCATCCGTAAACAGCTGTTTTTTTATTTTTTCAGAATATTCCTCCAGCTGCATGCGATACGAAACAAGAGACGTTATATCTGTAAATGTAGCAACATAAAGCTTCTGATCATCGGAAGAAAGCTCCTTTGCTGTCACATCATAATACTTTTTAACGCCATGATATTTAATTAAAACATGATGATTTGTTTTCGTATTTTTTGATGCAAATTCCAGCCAGGACATGCCGTTTACTTCTTTTTCAAGATAATCGCCCTCTGGATTATTGATAAAAAATTCGCTTATACTGTTATGTTTTGCAAGAAAATCATTCAGAGAATAAAAATCACTGAACAGTTCATAAAACTTATCGTTTACACGAATTAGTTTTTTCTCATCCGAAAGAAGCACGATGCTTTCCTGTGAATTCAGAATATCGTTAGCAAGATGTTCCAGCTCAATAATTTTGCCAGCTCTTTTCATTGCGATATTTTCCAGATTCAAATTGAGATCCAGAAGTTCTTCTTCCTTGATAACTAAAAATAAATTTTGACGTTCCAGTTTTTTTCTATACACCACAATCATTGAAAGCTGATAACCGAAGACAGCGCTGACGATCAATGGTATAAAATAATGCACAGAACTCAGATCGGAAAATTCAATGCCGAGGACATATGTCATATGAAATGTAGCAAGGGGAAAAACAACTCCAAGGCTT
>JAOUOA010000285.1 GCA_029880625.1 Spirochaetia bacterium | reverse complement strand
AGCCAGGTCCCATGAAAAAGTCCCCAGAGAAAAAATGTCCAGTTAGCGCCATGCCAGAGCCCCATCAATACAAATATCAAAAGAAGATTTTTCAATTTCTGAAAATCTCCCATTTTGCTTCCGCCGAGAGGAATGTAAACATAATCAATGATCCATCGGTTCAGAGTAATATGCCATCTGCGCCAGAGATCAGCAGGATTTGTGGACATTTCAGGAGAATTAAAATTCTGTGTAAGGCGAACTCCCAGAAACAGAGCAGAACCGAGAGCAATATTTGAATACCCTGCAAAATCGCAGTAAATCTGAAAAGCGAATGCTATGCTTGAAAGGATAACGTGAAGTCCGTCATGACCCGCGGCAAAAGCAGGCGAGGCATTGTAAACAGAACGCCCGGGCAGATAAACCTGATCGACCAGCGGCCCAAGAGAATCAGCAACGTAAACCTTCATATAAAATCCAAGAAGGACCAACCAGGCTCCTTTTGCCATATTTTCCATATTGAAGAAGCGCTTTACCTTAAGCTGCCCGAGAAGATCGCCCGCACGTTCAATGGGACCTGCAACCAGCTGAGGGAAAAAACAGACAAACAGCGCAAAAGAAATCAGATCTTTTTCTGCAGGAATTTGTTTTCTGTAAACATCAATGGTGTAGGACATGGTCTGGAAAGTATAGAAGCTGATCCCAACCGGAAGAAGAACGCGAAGAAGAATTCCCTCCCCGCCCGGGAAGGCATCTGGAACAAAAGCCCGGACCATAAAAATAAAACTTTCCGCAAAAAAATCAAAATATTTAAAAATTCCAAGAATCCCAAGATTCACAATCACGGAGACGGCAAGGAGCAGTTTGCGACGATGCTGAGAGATTTCTTTTTCAAGTAGAATTGCCGCTGTATAGTCCACCGCCGTGGAAATAAAAATGAGCCCCAAAAACAGCCAGTCCCAGAATCCATAAAAAAAATAAGACGCAGCCAGAAGAAAAAGATTTAAAATCCTCACGCTTCCAGTTCGCGCTATAATCCAGTGCAGGATAAAAACAGCTATAAAGAAGTAAATGAATACGCCTGAATTAAAAACCATTCTTTTCTCTCAAAAACAAACCAGCTGTATACACAAAAATCCCGGCGCAGATAAAAGTAAAAATAGAATAAAGAGCCAGAGCCTCATTAAAATATTTGCCGAACAGAAGAGAAAATAAACCAAAAATTGACACGAGAAAATAAGAAATCTTTTCGCCTTTCCTTAATGGGAGATTGTTAAAATGCATTTTCAGCCTGAGGAAAATCGGCAGAAATAAAATTCCGTAGGCATGGTACCAGCTCACGCCTGCCGTAAGAAGAGATGCTAGAGCGGCAAGGAACATCAGATGCACGGCTCCTTCGTCCAGATGAATTTTTTTTCTAAAATTTCTGACAAGCGAAAGAATCGATACGGCAATAGCCGCAGCAAATAAAATCAAATTAATCGTTCTGGTAACAGAGATTAAAAAAGAAGTCCTTTCTCCTGTCACATCAAATCCGCCAGAAAACAGAGGAAGGCCGTAAAGAACCTGCTTTGCATCGGAACCGAAAACAAAAAGCTTCCCGATCATCGCCGCAATGGATTGATTATTCGCCCACGGGCGGACAAAACCGATCTTACTGTAACTCCCGATGATTAAATTATACCAGTTATTTAACAGGACCAGATTCTCATCAAATCCTGTATAAACAGACGGCAGGAGAAACCCTGCAAGAACTCCTGCTCCCATTCCTGCAATGGAGAAAAAGCGCTTCCTGCCGAGAAGAACCAGACCGAAAAAAACGGGTGTAACCTTTATGACAACAGCAATGCCGATCAAAAATCCGCCTGCTGCGCTCAAAACTTTTTCTTCGCGAAAAGAAAGAAACAAACCGCCTCCCACAAGAATCAGAAGAAAAGAAAGCACATTGCCATGAAGGAAATTCCCGGCGAGAAAATTATAAAGCAAAAGAGTCGTTAAAACTGCCGGGATAAAAAATTCCGGCGCAAATCCGGATCGTCCCGTATGCCTGTATAGAATTAGCAGAAACAATAAAAACATAAGAATCGAAACAGACTGAAACACAACCGTTGCCTGCTGGTAAGACATTCCGGAAACAGGAAGAAGAAGGAATGCTGTCAGGGGAGGATACAGATAGGTGCCTGCTCTTTTAACCCGCTTCATAAAATCCTTTATTTTTTTAAAACTGCCGAGATCCTCCCATACAAACTGTTTTTTTAATTGTTCCAGATCTTCCATTTTATAGGGATCGGCGCCTCTGGCCAGAGTTTGCGATGCAATAAAGTAGTCCTCAAAGTCGCTTTTCCTTGTTATGGAGAATAAATTGTCTGAATCTTCCACATAAGCAATTCTGTAAGAAGGAATAAAGACTGACAGAAGAAGCAGAGAAAGTATTGCCGGAGCAGCTGCCTTTTTTTTCAGGTAAAAAATAAGTAAAGAAACATACCTGTCATAATAAACGTAGTAGGATTTTAATGAAATTTTGCTCATCTCGGACAGGATTTTTCTACCCCTGAAAATTGAAATGAAAAATGAAAAAATTATTGAGCTTCTGAAATCCTTCCAGTTTGATCTTCCTGAAGAACTGATTGCAAAATACCCCTCTCAGCACAGAGGAGATTCCAGGCTTTTAATTGTCCATAAAGACGGCCGTCTGGAAGATTCAAGCATACAGAAACTGCCGGATTACCTCCCTGAAGATTCTCTGATTGTTAAAAACAATACCCGTGTAAGCAAAAGAAGGGTTTATTTAAATAGAAAAAGCGGGGGAAAAATTGAGTCTCTTTTTTTAAATCACAAATCGGAGAACCTCTGGGAATGTCTGATCCGGGGATCAGGCAGGTTGAAAAACAAAGAAACTCTGAATCATCCTTCAGGATTTCAATTCCAATACACAGAAAAAGAAGGTCATGCCTCAGGACTTCTGAAAATTTCAGATGCTGACGGAAAACCGGCACTTGCCTCCCTGGAGGATTCAGAAATTTTTTTTGAAGCATACGGTGAAATGCCCATCCCTCCTTATTTAAAGCGAAATGCAGAAGAAATTGATACAGACAGGTATCAGACTGTTTATGCATTCAATCCAGGAAGCATTGCTGCCCCAACAGCAGGGCTTCATCTTACAGAAGACTTAATTGCCGATCTGAAAAGAAAAAGCATCCCATTTTACGATCTGGAACTCAGAATCGGTTATGGAACCTTTGCCCCTCTTCAGCAGGAAAACTTCACTGAAAATAAGCTTCATGAAGAAATTTATTCCATTCCAGAAATTACTTCAGAAATTCTGAATCATAATAAGGACAAAATCATCGCAGTAGGAACAACAACTCTGAGAGCGCTGGAAAGTAATTTCAGGGAATTCGGCAGCTTTCAAAGCGGACATTACGCAACATCGCTTTTTATCTATCCTCCGGATACCGTGCAGACAACGAACGGTCTTTTGACCAATTTTCACCTTCCTGAGTCTTCTTTATTTCTACTGGTCTGCGCATACCGTCCCGACGGCATAATCCAAAATGCCTACAGGCATGCGGTAAAGGAAAAATACCGATTTTTCAGTTACGGTGATGCGATGCTTATTTTAAGATAAAAATGGCGGATTTATTTTGTAAAGAACGCTGATCTTTCTTCTTGACCCAGAAATGAATTTCGATTAATAAGGTATTGAGAACTAAAACAAATGAAAAGTCTTGATAAAATCACCAAGATGGATTTCATCAAAATTCCATCTTTCAGCATGGATAATTTCCAAACAGAGATTTATAATAATCTTTACCTCGAGTTTTTTTTCCAGAACTGCAGGGTGCTGATTGACACAAATTATGACTATGTAACAACGGGAGAAGCCCTTGCAGAAGAAATCGCTTCTCTTGAAGCGATTCTGAACCTCAGAAAAGAAGCGCTTGTCAAACTCAGACATTTTTTAATTTATAATCTCTCTCAGTATTCAGCACTTCTTGAGACAAATTCATACTATATATCACAGAACGGGCATCTTCTCATTGCCCGATTTGTCCCGGTAGAAGAAGACAACCAGTATTATGAAGTAAAACTTTACACAATTCCCTCCTCCGATCTTCCGGGGAACTACAAAGATAAAATTTACATAGGAAGAGATATCATTTCTATGAAAACATTTCGCAGAGAGCATCTGGGACTGAAACACATGCGCAATGCCATCATTGATCAGTTCATAAAATTAAAAGGCCGCATGAAGGAATTCATCCCCGGTCAGGATTTCGACGAAATGCAGACAGAATACCTCAATGAAATGGAAGAACTGGTCGGCGAATTTGCTGAACTTTCCGACAGCATTCTCAAGAATTTCCCTGTAGAAATTTCATCGGAAACTCTTGAAGCAGAAGCTCTTACAAGAGCCAATACCATCTTTCGCGAAATCAAGCACATGCTCATTGAAATGGAGGAATCTGCCCGGGAAATGGAAAAAAATTTGTTTGAGATGAGCCACTCCAGAGCGGTCCGATACGTAACAAAATTCAAAAAAGACATCCAGAACGACATCAACTATATTCTCATCAAGGTTAACGGAAGAATCAGCGACTCCATCAACAATATTCATCTGTAACTTGTAGAACTTTACAGAAAGCAATATCTTACTTTAATAAAACATCATTAATAGCGACTGGCCTGTCTTTTCCTTTTCATTTCACAGGCATAGAATTCGAAACAAGAACTTGATGTTGTTATAAGATTTAAGTTGAGATTATTATTTTTTTACAATTATGTAAAAA
>JAOUOA010000286.1 GCA_029880625.1 Spirochaetia bacterium | reverse complement strand
GAAGCCGAATTCCCATGCTTTCAGAAAACAGCAGCTTGAGCCCTCTTGAAGAAAGTGAAAAAATTGTAATTTCCAGATATCTTAAAAAAAATCATTTTAATAAAAGCAAAACCAAAAGAGAATTAAAGATAACGATCAATACTTTAAATGCAAAGATCAAAAGATACGGCATTGGAGAAGCTCACCATTTATGAACTGCTTTCTCCTGGATTAAAGGCCACTGGACAATGAGAGAAAAAAATATGTTTCTGGCTGTTTTGAGGTTCTGGCATTTCTTTCGTTGCAAAAAGTTGATCAGAATACCCCTTTTTATAATAAAATCGGCCTTAATGCAAAAAAATGATTTTTTTATATATTAAAATTTAAATTTTTACAGTCTATAAAAATGCATTGAATATCTGCAGTTCCGGATAAATTGAAGTGAATTGATATGAGTCTGAAGAACACAGAAAGTAATGGTATATTAAAAAAATTTTCAGGATAAACTCAATGGTTGATGAACACACTCTCATTCGTGAGGCTTTACAGACTCTTACTGGAGTTAAGATTGATCCAGATAAAATCTATTTAATAGAAACCCGGTTAAAAGATATTTTATCAGAATATTCTCTGTCATCATTTGATCAAATGGCACAGAAAATTAAAGAAGGTACAGATCAAAATTTTCTGAACCGTGTAACAGAAAAAATTACCACACATGAAACCCGTTTTTTTCGGGACGAAAGTATTTTTGACGCACTTGTCGTTCAGATTATCCCTGAATGGCTGGAGAAACGAGGAATTTCAAGAATGAATCTGGAAGGAGAACGGCTGGATATATGGTCCGCTGCATGTTCTACCGGACAGGAGCCATATTCGATTATGATGATGCTCCATGAAAAGATGCCTGATATTGCTGCAATTACAAGAATTCTTGGAACAGACATCAGCCAGGAAACTCTGGATAAAGCGAAAAAAGGGGTTTTTACAAAATTTGAAGTGGACCGAGGTCTTCCGGAGCCGATCTTAAACAAATACTTCACCAATGAAGGCACTGGATTTAAGTGTTCTGATAAAATCAGTTCTCATATACAGTTTCAAAAACATAATTTAGTTTCTGATCCGTTTCCGGGTCCGTTTGACATTGTTTTTCTGAGAAATGTTGCAATATATTTTGACGACAACGTAAAAAAAGAAATATACAGCAAAATAAAAAAGATTACCAAACCCGACGGCATTCTGGTTCTGGGATCTTCAGAAAATTTATCCGGCTATATGACAGACTTCATTCTTCGCGAATTCGGTCTGGCTAGATATTATGAAATTAATTCCAGTCAGGTTACAATTTTTAAACAATAATAAATTGCTGAAGCTTCGCAGAAAATATTTTCTGCGAAAACTCCTGTTATTCTTTTTCTTTTGCAAGAGGGATAAAAATTTCCGCAAGAACACAGTTCTTTACGCTGGAACCGGTATGGTCTTTTACATCATGGATAAAGAACATGCCGTGGTGTTTGGCGGCGATATGATCGACCACGGTAAGACCAAGCCCCAGACTGAATTTTTCAATTTCATTGACGCCTACAAGAGGAGTAAGAAGACGGAAAAATGGCTCTTTCACCAGACGTTCGTATTCAGAAGGAATGCCTCCGTATGGATTTTCATTGATATCATTTTTAAATGTTATACAGAGATAGCCTTCCGCCACATAACTGAAAATATCGAGGATGCCGCCGGTTTCAGGGGTATATTTTAATGCATTAATTGCAAGTTCTTCAATGGCCGATCCAAGCCTTTCCATATTGGCAAAAACACGGCAGTCTTGCATTAATGATGGGAGAGTTACCTTTATATTTTTTTTAATCAGATACGGCATGACGTTTTGCAGCATATCCGCAATGCCGCCGACAACTTCTTTCCCGGATATTTCGACCAGCTGAAACTCTTTTTGAAGGATATCTGAGATCGACATTAGTCCATCGAGCATATTCCTGACGACAATATTATTCTGTTCAATCATATCAAAGATGCCGGCATCAATAAGATAATATTTTCCGCTTTCGTCTTTTTTCTTATTAGTCGAAATTAGATCAAATAACGTGACCATGGATCCCACGCCTGCGCCCTGGCTCAGGGAAGTTTTAAGATTTTCAATGGAAAGAAGTTCTGATGAGTCGGTAGATGTTTTCCTTCGTGATTCTTTATAATTGAGCCATTCCAGCTGACTTCGCAGTTTTAAAGACGCCTGATCTGTCAGATTTTTCTGGTTGTCCCTGTGGTATTTAAATTCAAGGGCCTTTTTTATTGTTTTATTGAAAACTTCCGGTTCAATGGGTTTGATAATGTAGTCAAATACGCCCAGTTTCATTACATTGATGATGACATCATTTGTATCGAGAGCGGACTGGATCAGTACAATTGGATCTGTTTTTATATTTTTCAGTTCTTTGGTAAATTTTCTTCCGTCCATTACCGGAAGCATAAGGTCTACAATATAGAGACTGTAATTTTTCTTGCTGGCAAGATCAAGAGCTTCCTGGCCGTTTTCAGCAACTTCACATTCTAATCCCAGATTTTTACAGAGAGATTTTAAAAGAATCTGATTTTCAAGGATATCTTCAACAATTAAGATTGGATCTCCAGGTATATGAATGTAATCTTTTTTTATTTCGTTCTTTGTAGCCGTTTCTTCCATAATAATTACCTGTAAGTGAATATTTTTTTATTATCAAACATTAATGATGTTCCTCAATAAATATATACAGGCACCTGAAGATTCGAAAAAATCTGAAGACCATTTTTCGGGATAATCCTTTGGCTCTATATTAAATTACTCATTAATATTTTTTTGAATGTAATGTTCAGGATCACATAAAGTCAATTTAAATTTAATTTTTATATCTATAAACGATTTAAAGAAATTAATTCTTTAAGATTATTCAGGAAAATTTCTAAATCCACAGGTTTGGTCAGAAATTGATCATAGCCTTCTTTTTTTAATTTTGTCAGGATTTCCTGTTCGGATATGCTGAATTGTTTTGATGTTACCGCAATAATAGGGATTTTGTGGTTATTTTCACGAATCATGTGTGCAAATGGTATTCCATCTGAATTCATAAGATCCACTTCCGCAATGATGGCGTCAATTTTTCGGCTGCCGTATATTTCAAGAGCTTCATTTCCGCTAACAGCGCTGAAAAATTTCTGATCATTCGTCAGAAAGAAAGCCTCAAGAACAGATCGAGCTGTCTGGTCAGGATCTAGAAGAAGGATAGTTTTTGTTTTCAGAGATTCGGGATAACTTGTTAGATTCGTAAATGAATCGAGACTGGATGATATATTTGCTTTATTAAAACAGGGAAGAGTAATTGTAAAAATACTTCCTTTGCCGGGAGAGCTGTCAACGCTGATTTTTCCGGAATGGTATTCGATAATTTTTTTTGATATGGCAAGTCCCAGTCCGGTTCCTTCGGAATTCCTGGCCAGTCCGGAACTGAGCTGCGAAAATTTTTCAAAAATAACGCCAATATCTTCCTGGTTCATTCCAATTCCCGTATCTTTGACAGACAGAGAAATTTGATTTTCGCCCAAATTAATGTCTACGTTTATACTGCCTTTTTTCTCAGTAAACTTTACCGCATTAGAAAGAAGATTGATGACGACCTGTTTGAGACGTTTTTCATCTCCAATAACGCAGTAATCATTGCAGTTTCCCTGATTAAAATGAATTTTAATTTCTTTCTGCTGTGCCTGTAGAAAAACCAGAGTAATGCTTTCTTCGGCGATTTTAGAAAGGTTGACCGGCTTTCTGTCAAATTGCATCTTCCCTGCTTCAATTTTTGAATAATCCAGAAGTTCATTGATCAGGCGAAGCAGATGGGTGCCGGAGGTATGGATATATTCAGAGAATTCCAGTTTTTCTTCTTCTGTTTTGCTGAATTTCATCAGCTTTGAAAAACCAATGATTGAATTTAACGGCGTTCGCAGCTCATGACTCATATTTGCAAGAAATTCGCTTTTGGATTTGTTGGCCTGTTCTGCAATTTCTCTTGCCTCTTTGATTTTTCGTTCCGCTTCCAGGCGTACGGAAATATCCTTGAAAATTAAAACAGATCCAGTGACTGTTTTATCGCTGATAATCGGCGAGCTTATGTATTCAATATGAATGGGGATATTGTCGTTTCTCCAGAAGATATCTTCTGTTATGTTGACAACCTTCCCGGATTTTAACGAATCCATAATGGGCGAATTTTCCGGAGTCCTTTTTTTTCCTTCTTTGTCTGTATGATAAAAGGCTGAAATATGATCCTCTCCAAGAAGTTCAATTTCTTTTTTAGCGAGAAGCGATGATGCAACAGGATTGATAAATGCAATGAACCCTTTATTGTCAAGACCGATGATCCCTTCCCCTGCGGAATTCAGAAGAGATTCGTTAAAATTAAGAAGTCTTTCTGCAGCGATTTCTGCCTGAACCATATCGGTAATATCTTTTGTTGCGCCGATAATCAGAGTTTTTCCTGTGGTTTCATCTTTTGCAGGTCTGGCAAGATCCTGGAACCAGCGGATCATTCCATTTTTTGTAATAATGCGAAAACTGCTTGAATCAATTTTTCCATCTAATATAAATCCCAGGTGCGCTTTAAGAGATGATCGGTCTTCAGGATGGACAATTTTATCCCATTTCCAGTATCCTCTTTCTTCAATTTCTTTACTGGTATAGCCTGTCATGGACGAAAACGCTTCTGTAATCCAGACCATCCGTAAATCTTCAGAATTTTCAGCTTCCATGC
>JAOUOA010000284.1 GCA_029880625.1 Spirochaetia bacterium | reverse complement strand
TTACATTGGTTACAAAATGCTTATCAATTACCCAGTCCGGTTCATCAATCCAGGGAATATGCACAGCTCCAAGGGGATGTCCGACCAACAGATACTCTGTTGTTGACCGTACATCAACCAGAACAGCACGCGGATTATCTATCAGCATGCGGCTGGCTTCTTTCGGGGTAAGATGTTTTAATTCCTTGCTGCTCATGATAATTTCCTCCCTGGAATGATCCTCCTGAAGCGCATTCAGAAGGGGATGAGACGATGCAGAACGAATTTCGTCAGACATAGGACGATTCTAAAACAGGAAAATTAAAAATCAATTCATTTCCCTTCTTTATACCTGTGCAGAAACGTTCCGAAAATCCAGCCTTCTGTCTCTTCTCTGTAAAAGGAACCTCCGCCCAGATAGGCATATGATTTAACCTGGATTTTAACCCAGCGGTTTTTTCCGATTCCTTGAATTTCATCTTCCTGACCTTCTTCAAGAACTTTGACTTCTTCAAGCGGATAAAGATGGCCCAGACTTTCTGAATCCTGTCGGGGCTCTTTTCGCATATTGACCTGGATGGAATTTATAAAGGAATGCTTTGCAAAATAATCAAGCGAAGAAACACGGTTTTTTTTGCTATTCATTTCATAATCCAGAATCTGTTTTGCTGATGCTTCATTTTTAAAATAACAGAATTGGTTCTGGATAAAAAGCTGTTTAAGATTGGAGATATTCTCTGCACAGGGAGGAAGGAACTTTTTTAATATTCTTAACTGGCCGCTTTGAAGGCTCAGCTCTGCGCAGCTTCTTTCCACATCGCGATTCAGAAAATTTGCATTTCCCCGGCCGCTGTAACAGTATTTTTTATCTTCGTCACTGTCGCTGTGATGAGAGCTGTAAAATGAAACTTTAAGCGGATTTCCTTTAAAATCAAAATATTGAATCAAAGAAATATCATTTTCCCTGGCACAGCCTTCCGAATAAGAATAAAATATTTTTTTTATTTTATTTTCACGTAAATAATAAGAAATAGAAATATAGCTGCATTCATCCTCAATCTTAAAATGTTTGACATCAAAATTTTGATTCAGCTCAGTCTCGTTTACAAGAGCAAGAACGTTTCTTTCATCAAGAAAAAGATCACAGCCAAAATAAGATAAAGATGCTGCAAGATAAATTGAAAATAATAGTAATTTTTTCATCAGATTGGATTCTCTATGACTGTATTCATCTTCTTATCGAAATTTGTCAACGAAGATCCGTCAGGATTATAGTATCTACCGGGCAGGATTAAAATAAATTCTTTGTTGTTCGCGAATTTCATTTGGATGAAGCAAATAACAGAGTTCAAAGCAGATTCAGTTTCTATGGAGTTTTAAATCTCTATAGAAAAATAATTGACAGATAGAACTGTGAGTTTTATTAAAAATATTTATGAATCCAAATCAGCAAATCTCTCCGTTATTTACTTTCAGGATCATCCATTCCGCACTTTTTCTTGGACCCTTAATGTTTCTTGCCGTTAGCTTTATTACGGGATCCGGCAGCCATGCGGATGCAAATTCAGATCAGACACATCTTGAATTATATGCTTATATAGCCGTTGGCATGTTTATCCTTTCAACTCTGATTGGAATGATCGTGTTTAAGATTCATATGAAAAGAATATCCTCACTGCTTCAACCCGATACTGAATTTCAGCTATCATTCATTCTACCTAAATATATAATCGCACATCTCTTAAGAATTGCCTTACTTGAAATGGCCGTTCTTTTTTCCCTGGTGACGTTTTTTCTTTACAGAAATACGGCATCGCAATTTAAATTTGATCACCCTGCCGCCAGCGCTCCGCTCTTTATTTTTGGTATATTTTTCCTTTTGATGGTGTATTATTTTCCCACAGAAGCAAAAATCAAATCTCAATTCACAAAAAATGAAACTTCTTCATCAGGTCCATCCAGTACAGTAGATATGAGGTAAACTCTGCTTAAGAAATCCAATTTTTTCCCGCTAACGGAAGAGCTCTAAATCTTGCATAAACCGATTTCAGAAGGTCCGCCTTCCTCTAATCCAACTCAAAAAAAGCTGGCCGCAACCTCATAATTATGTATACTTATACGTCCAAAGGATTACCTGTCATCCTTTCTGTGGAAAAGATTAATGACAAATTTGGTAGACAGAGTAAAAATTAAAATTCTCGATATCTAAAGAGAAGATTGCGTATTGACTTTAATATCATTGAATTTGATAAGGTACATATATAAAACCAAAGGTTTTTAATGCTTTGAATACTGCTTCAAAAAATTCAGACATATCAGCGCAGCTTGCATCCCTTCAGGAGCTTTTTAGAAAACAGCTCCCTGAAAAAATAGCAATGCTGGAAAGTCCATGGAAAGCATATCTTGACAATAATTTAAACCAGCTTGAAATGCTGAAAAGTCTTCACAGGTCCGCGCACACTCTTGCAGGTTCCGGAGGCACTTTTGGCGCTTATGACATTTCAAAAAAAGCAAGAGAACTGGAAATTCTGCTGAAATCTTATCTTGATCAAACGCCGGCAGAAACCGAGCATTCTTTGAATAAAGAATCACAGAATGAAATCCAAACTTTAATTCAAAATTTAAAACAAACAGCTCTTTCATGGAAACCATCGGATGTACCCAATATTTTTTCAGGAGAAATCAAATCGCAGGAAATCAGGGACAATGATCTGATCTATATTGTTGAAGACGATGAACTTCTTGCAAAAGAAATCACTTCCCACCTGAAAGCAGAAGATTACAAAATTAAAACTTTTTCAAATCTTGCGGACTTTGAAGAGTCCTGTTTACAAGAAAATCCTGCAGCGATTCTCATGGATATGGTATTCAGCGAAGGCGAAACAGCAGGAGCGAATATTATTCAGAAACTCCAAAAACTGAAAAAAGACACCATCCCTGTAATTTTCATGTCCGTACGCTCAGACATTGAAGCAAGACTTGCCGCTGCAAAAGCAGGCGCTGTCCGGTATTTTACCAAACCCATAGATTTTGAAAAGTTAATTCTCACACTGGACGGATTTACAGCCCATACGCCAAAAGAGCCGTACCGCATACTTCTTATCGACGATGATGAAAATCTTTTATCCTTTTATAAAATGGTTCTTGAGAAAGCAAAAATGAAGGTGCGAGCAGTTCAAAATCCCATGGAAACCCTGAAGCATCTTTCTGAATTTGATCCGGATATTGTCGTTGCCGATGTATATATGCCTGAATGTACAGGGCCAGAAATCGCCCAGATCATCCGCCAGGATGATCAGTATGCGCAAATGCCCATTATGTTTTTATCGACCGAGACGGATCTGTCAAGGCAGCTTGCCGCTGTTAATCTTGGCGGCGATGACTTTCTCATGAAACCGGTTGAAGCAGACCATCTCATTTCTGCCTTAACAGCAAGAGTAAAAAGATCCCGATGGATCCGGCAGCTCAATCTTGATTTAAAAAATGCGCTTCGCGAAAGTAAATACAGACATATCACTCTTGACCAGCATGCAAATGTCGTCATTACTGATACAGAAGGAAAAATTCTGGACGCCAACGATAAATTCTGTAAAGTCGGCGGTTACATAAAGCAAGAGCTGATCGGAAAAAATCTGGGTTTCTTAAAGTCTGATTTTCATTCAAAAGAATTTTATCTTGAGATTTTTAAAAGTATCAAACGCGGTTCTGTCTGGCACGGTGTAATCAGCAATAAAAGAAACGACGGGTCTGTCTTCTGGATGGATTCCACCGTTGTTCCTTTTCTTGATGATTCAGGTAAAGCCTATCAGTATGTCTGGGCGCTAACGGACATCTCTCAGCTCAGAAGCAGCATGGAAGAAGCGGAAAAAGCAAACCGTGCAAAATCTCAATTCCTTTCCAGCATGAGTCATGAACTCAGAACCCCTCTCAATGCTATTATCGGATTCGGACAGCTTCTGAAAGTTGACGCAAAAAATCAGCTGGATCAGCTACACATCGATAATATTGACGAAATTATAAAAGCGGGAAATCATCTGCTCCAGTTGATTAATGAAATTCTTGATCTTTCTAAAATTGAATCCGGCCATATAGATTTTTCTATTGAGGCAGTTCCTCTGGGAAATATTCTCACTGAATGCATTTCGCTCATTCACACGCTGGCTGATAAAAAGAACCTAACAATCTCTGTTGAATCAGACGGCCGTGACCTCCCCCTGGACCAGCTAAATCAAGTTCATATTTTTGCAAGAGCTGATTATACTCGATTAAAACAGATTCTATTAAATTTAATGAGCAATGCAATTAAATACAATCGAGAGAATGGAAAGATCATTATTTCACTTGAACAGTCCGAAGATCAGCATATTAAAGTCGATGTAAAGGATACCGGAGCAGGAATGACGCCGGAACAGCTCAGTCAGCTTTTCACAGCATTTAACCGACTGGGAAAAGAGCGAACCGGCATTGAGGGAACCGGTATTGGACTGATTATTACAAAAAATTTAATTGAAATGATGGCAGGCTCCATTGGAGTAGAAAGTAAGTTCGGCGAAGGCTCTACTTTCTGGATTAAAATTCCACAGGAAATACAAAGTTTTAATAATAATGAAAACTTAAAAGAAAACATACCGACTGATTCTACCGAGGCGCCATCCAGCCAGGAATACCAGGTTCTTTATGTAGAAGATAATCCTTCCAACTTACGCCTTGTAACCCAGGTTCTTGCACACAGACCCAATATTCATCTGCACAGTTCTCATGATCCTCTCCAGGGTCTGAATATTTCTGACT
>JAOUOA010000010.1 GCA_029880625.1 Spirochaetia bacterium | reverse complement strand
TTTTAACGAAAATTATTTCTTCCCGGTACGGAACCGGATCAGGAAATCTCGCAGGCATTACAAATGCAAAAAGAAAAACCGGCGAATACAATGACAGACTGATTCTGTTAAAGGGAGAATATGAGTCAGCAAGGATCAGCCTTGAATATTATCTGAGCGGAAAAAACGAAAATTTTTCTAATGGCGAACTGCAGAAGTATTTTTCCATTCTCAGGAAAAGAATTCCGTCCGAGGATGAATTGGAAGGACGCTCTCTGGATATTGCCGTTCAAAAAGAGCTTCAGAAGAGAAGTCAAAGAGAAAAAAACCGCAGCCGGCTGTCGTTTGCGCCTGATATGGGAATCTTTGCAGGATATAAAAAAGAAGAAATGGAAAAAGGCGCCATGTCGTATGGATACAGAAACCAGAAAACCTATACCGTAGGAATAACGCTTAAGATCCCCCTCTGGTCTTCTTTTGCCAGTGTATCCAATTATAAAGAAAAAAAGGAAACTCTCAAGTCATCGGATCTCGCTCTTGAGGATATAAAGCGAAGAATTAAATATGAGTACAGGTCTTCAGATCAAATGCTCCAGGTTCATGAAAAGCGCCTGAAGCTGCTTGACAGTCAGCTGATTCCTCAGGCAAATCTTTCTCTGAAATCTTCAAAGCTTTCCTGGGAAACAAAAAAAACAGATTTTAATGCTCTGCTTGACGCCTACGATTCGCTTTACAGAGAAAATATTTTAAGAATTGAAACTGAGAGTGAAAAAAATAAAAAAATCATTGATCTTTCTTATCTGCAGAATTCATTTTTGTAGTGATCTGGAAATATTTATGAAGATTAGAGTTTGTAAAAATTTGGATAAGAAATTTCAGCAGCAAAGGATGTACATCCTGTCCTCTGGCGCTGCAGAATCAGATCAGAGGATATAAAAGAGGAAAGTAAAATGCGAAATAAAATATTTATGATAAATCTGGGGCTTGCCGCAGTCCTGATTGGACTCCTGGCCTATACATTTTATAACGAAGCATTTCATGATCATACAGATCATCAACAGGGATACTATACCTGTCCCATGCATCCGCAGATTCAGGAAAAAGAGCCCGGCAGATGTCCCATCTGCAATATGAAGCTCAAGTATAAGGATGTAAAAAAAGAAGAGCATTCGGAAAACAAAATCCTTCACTATACCTGTCCCATGCATCCGCAGATTCAGGAAGAAGAGCCCGGCAGGTGTCCCATCTGCAATATGAAGCTGAAACCTGTTTACAGAGAAAAAAAATCAAACGAAACTCTTGTGGAAATTCCTCTGGAGAGTCAGAAGCTGATCGGCGTTAAAACAACACGGGTCGAAAAAAAACCGGTGAATGCTGAAATCCTTACAACGGGAAGGGTTGCTTTTGATCCGGAGCTTTCTGTCGCTGTTCGTGAATATCTGGCTGTAAGAAACAGCGATGCAGAACTTCGCAGAGGCGCTATTGCAAGACTGAAACTGCTCGGCATGGGCGAAGAAGAAATCCGCCAGCTTCCCTTCCGGAGTAAAGCCTATGAAAGCCTGTATCTTCCCCGGAGTTCCGGTACGGTCTGGGTTTATGCAACTGCCTATGAAAATGAACTGGCATATCTTCGCCCCGGCGCTAAAGCTGAAATCCAGAATCCATATTTAAAAAATCAGAAATTTACGGGAGTGATCCGCTCACTTTCCCCTGTTGTGGATCCTGCAACACGATCCATTACGGTTAGAATTGAAGTCCCCGGAGCGGGAGGGACGCTTCTGCCCGATTCTTTTGTCAACGTGAAAATCCGCATGGAAATGGGCATTTCGCTTGTTATCCCGAGAAGTGCGATGATGGATTCCGGTGAAAAACAGATTGTTTTTATTATGAGAGATGAGACCGTATTTGTCCGCCGCTACGTAATCGCGGGTCCGGAAACAGCAGGAGAAATTGTAATTCTTAGCGGTCTTGAAGAAGGAGAACTGGTGGTGTCTTCTGCGACATTTTTAATCGATTCGGAAAGCCGTCTTCATGCCGCTGTACCGGAAAGCGATAATCATAACCACTGAGGGACAGCATGATCGACAGAATTATAGATTTCAGCGCCAGAAATAAATTCCTTGTCATTACAGTATTTTTTGTACTGGCAGTCAGCGCATATTTTGCTCTTAAAAAAATTCCTCTGGATGCGCTTCCTGACCTGAGCGATACCCAGGTGATTGTTTATTCGCGCTGGAACCGCAGCGCCGATATCATGGAAGATCAGGTTACCTATCCCATTATCACTTCGCTTCTGGGGGCTCCCCGCGTTAAAACAATCCGCGGACTTTCGGATTTCGGCTATTCCTATGTCTACGTGATTTTTGAAGACGGCACGGATATCTACTGGGCGCGAAGCCGGATTCTTGAATATATGTCAAAAATTTCAGGCGATCTTCCCGACGGTGTAAAAACAGAAATTGGTCCCGATGCTACGGGCGTGGGCTGGGTTTACCAGTACGCTCTTCTCGACGAATCGGGAAAGCATGACAGGCAGGAACTCCGCAGTTTTCAGGACTGGTTTTTAAAATTTCAGCTTCAGAGCGTTCCGGGAGTCTCTGAAGTCGCCTCGATCGGCGGTTACGTAAAACAGTACCAGATTCAAATCAACCCTTCCGCGCTGATTGCCTATGATATCCCGCTCACGTCTGTTATGCGGGCAGTTCGTCGTTCCAACAGCGAAACCGGCGGAAGAGTTTTTGAAATGGCCGGAAGAGAATATATGATCCGCGGACGAGGCTATTTGAAATCGGTTAAGGATATCGAAGATATTGCCGTGGGCGTTGATGCGCGTACAGGAACTCCGGTAACCGTGAAGCATATTGCAAGCGTGGAAATCGGACCGCAGATGAGAAGAGGGGTCGCTGATTTTAATGGAAGAGGGGATACTGCCGGAGGAATTGTTATAATGCGGCATGGAGAAAATGCCCTGAATGTTATCAATCGTGTCAAGAATAGAATCGAAGAAATTGCTCCCTCTTTTCCTGAAGGAGTCAAGCTGATACCCACCTATGACCGTTCCAGTCTCATTGAACAGGCCATTGCAACTCTGCGGGCTACCCTGATTGAAGAAATTATTGTCGTCAGTCTGATGATTCTGTTTTTTTTGCGGCATATTCCTTCCGCAAGCGTCGCCATCATTACCATACCTGTGTCTGTTCTGCTTGCCTTCCTGCCGCTTTATTTTATGGGCATGACGACGAATATCATGTCTCTTGCCGGAATTGCAATTTCTATCGGAGTTCTTGTCGACGGCGCCATCGTAGAAGTTGAAAATGCATATAAAAAAATTGAGAAGTGGATCGCTTCCGGCGCCCAGGGAGATTTTCATGAAGTGCGAATTTCAGCAATGAAAGAAGTGGGACCGAGCGTATTTTATTCGCTTCTTGTTATTGCCGTGGCTTTTATTCCAATTTTTACCCTGGTGGATCAGGAGGGGCGTCTTTTTAAACCGCTTGCCTATTCAAAAAATCTTACCATGGCAATTGCCGCCATCCTTGCAATCACTCTTGATCCTGCCGTTCGCATGCTTTTCAGCCGCTACAAATATGTTGAACTGCGACCGGAATGGCTTTCAAAAATTGTCAATACAGTATTCATCGGAAAATATTATCCTGAAGAAAGGCATCCTGTAAGCAGAATTCTTTTCCGTCTGTATGAACCGGTCTGCCGTTACACTCTAATTCACAGCAGAAAATTTATTGCAGGAGCCCTGCTTTTGATGGCGGCAACAGTGCCGGTTTATTTGAAAATGGGAAGCGAATTTATGCCTCCTCTTCAGGAAGGTTCCATTCTCTATATGCCGACGACGCTTCCGGGCATTTCTGTAACCGAAGCATCGCGGATACTTCAGATTCAGGACAGAATTTTGAAAAGTTTTCCCGAGGTGGATACGGTATTCGGAAAAGCAGGAAGAGCGGATACTTCAACGGATTCCGCTCCATTTTCAATGGTTGAAACAACCGTAATTCTGAAGCCCGAGTCTGAATGGCGAAAGGTTGACCGGTGGTATTCCTTTCTGCCTGATTTCATTCATGCGCCTTTTCGTCTGATCTGGAGCGATACCATTTCGTTCGAAGAGCTTGAAAATGAAATGGACAGGAAGCTGGCCATCCCGGGATGGAGCAACAGCGCATTTACAAAACCCATTCAGGGAAGAATCGATATGCTGACAACGGGAATTCGTACTCCTGTTGGGATCAAGGTTTTTGGAAACGATGTCAAGCAGATTGAAGTGATCGGGCAGGAAATTGAAAAACTGGTCCGTCCCATTGAAGGAGCGAGAAATCCCTATGCGGAACGGACTGCAGGCGGCTATTATCTGGATTTTCAAATCAGAAGGCGCGAGCTTGCACGGTACGGCCTTTCCGTGGATGATGTGCAGGAAATCATTTCCTCTGCTGTGGGAGGCGAAAGTCTTACAACAACAATAGAAGGAAGAGAAAGGTATTCTGTAAATGTGCGTTATGCAAGAGATTACAGAAATGATATAGAAAAATTGAAGCGGGTTCTTTTGCCGGTGCCTTCCGGCGCGCATATTCCGATTTCGGCAATAGCGGAAATCGTAAGAGTTTCCGGCCCTTCCATGATCCGCAATGAAAATGGACTTCTTGCCGGTTACGTTTTTATTGACATCAAGGATAGGGATGTCGGGAGTTTTGTCAGCGAAGCCAAACAGGTTCTGCGGGAAAATTTATTTCTTCCTCCGGGTTATTCCATCCGATTCAGCGGCCAGTATGAAAATATGATCCGCGTCAAGGAACGTTTAACCTATATCCTTCCGCTTACGGTTTTTTTAATTTTTCTTTTAATTTATATGAATACAAAGTCTGCTGTCAAAACGGGCATGGTTCTTCTCGCTGTTCCTTTTTCGATGATCGGCGCCGTCTGGCTGCTATGGATTCTGGATTATCAAATTTCAATTGCCGTGTGGGTCGGCATGATTGCTCTTATGGGACTGGATGCGGAAACAGGTTCCTTCATGCTTTTATTTCTGGATCTTGCCTATAAAGAAAGAAAAGAAAACGGAAGGCTTCATACTGAGTATGATTTAATTGAAGCCATTGTTGAAGGCGCAGTGAAACGAATTCGTCCCAAAATCATGACGGTTGGTTCGGCGATTATCGGACTTCTGCCGGTTATGTGGGCAACGGGGCTTGGTTCCGATGTTATGAAACGGATTGCAGCTCCCATGGTCGGCGGGCTGGTTACATCATTTTTACTGGAACTTTTAATTTATCCTGTCCTGTTTTTTCTCTGGAAAAGAAGAGAACTTGCTTTAAGGGTCAGAGATCAGGATTTGATTACATAATCGCTGAATTTTTTTAATAAATCTTCTGTTCCGGTAAAAAGAATTTCAATATTGTCTTTTTCAAGATTGTAAACAACCGGAGTTTTTAAATACCGGGTGAAATCGTCTTTTTCAATAGAATCCATCTGTTCTCTTAAAAAGGTATACCAGGTTGCAAGGATTACTTTTAGATCTGAAAGATCTTTTATCGGCATGGAGATTACTTTTTCCTGACTCATCCGGTCAAGGGTTTGACAGTGAATTCAAAAAGTCAAATCCAAAAAGTTTATCTTGTAAAAGCGCTGATAGAGAAAAAGATTTCTGTTGAAGCGGACTTATAAAGAATAGAGTCTGTAATTACAGGAAAAGCATCTTCCGGAAGCGGAGAATTAACCAGAATATACATCAAATTATAGCTTGTATAGGAAAGGGGCATGATGCCGCCGTTGAAGGTATAAAAAAATGTCCCTCTGGAGTTGTTCACATTGCCTTCAAAACCGCCCATATAAAGATAATCATACCGTATTCCTGCTCTGAAACGTAGAAAACGGAAAAATCGTCTCGATAGAGCCGTTTCAAATCTGTAGAGCATACCATATTTGGCTTCCTGGCTTGAAGTCCATTCTTCATACCATCTTAAATCGCTCTGATATCCTTTGACTGCCATTTCCGGATTGATGAGAGGCCCGAATCCGCCGCCAATCTCAAACTGCCATCGTCTTAAAAGCCTGAAAGGATGTCGGTCCGGCATAAAAGTATAGTTGATAAGAGCATAGGATGAGTAAAATTTCCAGTCCAGATCGTTTATGATTCCATCTGTGCGAATTTCTTTTACTCTGTATTCTGGAAGATGTTTATCGCCGAAACTGAGACCCACCGTATGACCTTTGCCGAGAATATCCGGAAAACGAAAAAAAGCTTCATAGCTGTATGTGTATGGTTCCTGTGCAACAGAAACAGAATTCAAGGTAAATAGACGGATTGAGGTTCTAAATTTCCTCAATCCCTCGTCAAAACGGTTTTTCTGCCGTTCGCCGCCAGAAACAGATATACCTGCTTCAAAGGGAATTGAAGAAAGTGTCTGTAAAGGAGACATAAAAATTAAAATATAGAGAATTTTATTGCAGAATTGTTTCATCATTAAATCCATACTTATATAAATTTATGTGATTTTCTGACCAGTCATATTCAAAATCAAAATAGATTGAACTTCCCGGTAAACTGGGTAAGAACGGATTGATTCTCAATGTATTTTATTTGACTCTCAAGACTGTTTGAATTCTGCTGAATTTCAGTATAATGATTTTTCGCGATAATTTACTTTTTCCTTTTATCGGGCTTTTAATCGGTACCGGCATCTATCTTACATACCGGCATGGATTTCTTCAAATTCGCTTTTTTTTCCTGGGCCTAAAGATTCTTTCCGGCTCAATGGATCAGAAAGGCGGGAAAGGGAAAATCACTCCTTTCCAGGCTTTTACAACGGGGACTGCAAGCTCGCTTTTTCCAGGAGCTTTCATCGGAAGTTCCATTGCTTTTGGGATTGCCGGTCCAGGAATCCTTCCCTGGATCTGGCTTACTTCAATTATCATCATGCCTGTATATTATGCAACCTCAACGTTTGCGATTCGCTACAGGCAGATTGCTGAAGACGGAACCATTCTTTCCGGTCCCCCTCTTTTTATTGAGAAGGCTCTGAAGGCAAGGTGGATGTCATACCTCCATGGAGGCCTTTTTATAGCCACGGCTCTTATTTTCGGCGCAGCATTTCTTGCGGGAATATTTTTTCATAATGTGCGAAGCATTGGAATCCCGCCGTTTACCCTGAGTATTGCTTCATCCATTATTTTGATTTTATTTATGCTGGGAGGGATTCGCCGGATTTCATGGGTTGCAAGACGCCTTTTTGTCGCCGGTCTATTTCTTCTGATCATTGCACTCTATGCGCTTTTTCATACCTATAAACCTCACGGCGCTATCATTTCACCTGACACTTCTATTTTCGTTGATTTTTTTCGGGCAATCGTTGCAGATACAATCCCTGCAGGGAAAGCTAATTTGAAAAATATGATAATTGGACTTGGAATTTATCACGTTCTGACAGAAGCGGGTACTGGAAAGCTGTCGGGAATATCCGGTTCTGTCAGAACCGACTATCCTGCCAAGCAGGGGCTTGCCGGAATGCTTGCGCCGTTTTTTCAGGGAATATTTTTTTCAACAATATCCATTTTTATCATTTTTATTTCAGAGAAGTTTGAAACCAGCACAATTACTTCTTCTTATGATTTCTTTTCGCTCCACAGAGAGGATTCGTTTCGAATTTTTTATTATCTGCTTTTCGGATCATTTGCATTTTTTATTACAGCAGGCCTCGGCGGATGGTTTTTTTCAGGGTACCAGGCAGCGCGCTATCTGGGAGGACACAGGTCTGGAATTGCATTTCAAATTCTTTTTCTTATAATCATTTTCCTTTCCGGTCTTTTTCTTCAGATGAAATCTGATGCAATGGAAATATTATATTCGACTGCAGTATCCATTTCGATGATGACATCATTTTTTCTTCTTCCTGCCCTTCTGATGCTCTGGAAAACAGGAAATTTTGAGCTTCGCAGATATCTTGATAACGGCCACCTTCACTATGAAATTTCTAAAGATTTTTATCTGTTAATTCTGTCCGCCATACCCCAGAATCTCGTCAGCAGAATTTTCGGCTGGATCAGCTACATGCACCTTCCTTCTTTTATTATGATCCCCGTTCTTCAGGCGTATTCAAGAGTTTTCAAAATAGATGTAAATGAAGCGGAAAAAAATATACGCGAATATCCGTCACTGAACCGTTTTTTTACGAGAGCGCTGAAAGAAGGCGCAAGAATTGTAGATAAAGAAAAAACAAGTATTATTTCTCCGGTCGACGGAACGGTCAGCAGATATGGGGATGTAAAATCAGGCAAAATGATTCAGGCAAAAGGGATTGATTATTCTCTGAGCGATCTGCTGGAATCTTCAAAATTTCTGGAAAATTTTCGTGAAGGAAAATATGTTGTAATTTATCTTTCGCCAAGAGACTATCATCGAATTCACAGTCCTGTTGAAGGGAAAATTCTCGGTTATACCTACACTCCGGGAAAACTTTTTGCCGTAAATGAGATTGCGGTGAAAGGCCTCCACGGACTGTTCCCGAAAAATGAAAGGCTGACCACCTATATAAAGAATTCCTCAGGGATGGTGGGCCTGGTTAAGGTGGGGGCCGTTAATGTGGGCAGAATCCGTGTGAATTATGATACCATCCATACAAACAGATGGATCCGGATTGCCCGCCATGAGTCTTATGATGTTCCGTTTGGAGTCAGTAAAGGCGATGAAGTTGGACGTTTTGAGATGGGATCGACTGTAATTCTTCTTTTTGAAAAAGGAACGGTAAACTTTTCGCAGAATATTCAGGAAGGACGCAGTATAAAGTTCGGTCAGGTAATCGGGCATTACAAAAAAACAGCAGTGAAACGTTCTTCCGGGGCGAAAAAAAAGCCCGCACCCTCAGAAAAGAAGAAATCCAAAAAGAGCATAAAAAAGAAACCTTCAAGGTAGTTCCAGAAGTTTTTCAGAAAGTCTGCTGAATTCAAGAACTCTTTCGTCTAGAAACTGCAGCCCTAAATTTGTCCAGGAAAAAAACCGGCTGTTTTCATCTTGAGGAAAAATTTCCGACTCTGTCTGGTTTGTATATTCTGCGTATCCCTGATCTGTCCACTGTTTGATTAGAGATTCAATCCCGTCACGGTGCGAAGATCTGTTAAATTGGGGAATATGATTTTCAAGAAGGGAAATGATGTAATTGATCGAGATTGCTCCTGTCAGTCTGAGAATCATGAGAGGAATTTCATTGATTGGATCCTGAGAGATCAGCTCTGAATCATGGGGGTGTTTAAGCCATGTTTCAATATTTCGAGGATTGCCATAGCGGGATCTGCCGTTGAATCCATGAGCTCCCGGCCCGATTCCCAGATAGGGCAGATACAGCCAGTAGCGGAGATTGTGAAAGCATTCGTAACTCTTAAGTGAAAAGTTTGAAACCTCGTATTGATGGAAACCGTATGCTTTCGTAAAATTTCTTAATTCAAGAAGTATCTTCTGCTGAAGCAGTTCATCCGGGCCTGAGATCTTTTTCTTGAGAATCTGCGAAGCAAGAGCTGTATTTTCTTCAACAGTAAGCGAATATAGAGAAAGGTGTACTGGATTGTATGACAGAAGCATTTTTAAATCGCTGTAAAATTCCTCTTCAGTTTGATCTGGAAGTCCGTACATTAAATCGCCGCCCCAGTTTTTAACAGGAGAACGGGACAGAGCATCAATGGCTTCTAAATAAGATTCCATTTTATAAAACCGCTGCAGTTTAAGAAGATTCTTTTCCGAAAAGCTCTGGAATCCGGCATTTACACGGCTGATCCCAGCCTCGCTCAGAGATTTCAGATAATCATCAGAAAAATTTTCAGGATTCCCTTCAAGAGTAACTTCGCAGTCACTCAATTGAAAATATTTTCGAATTTCGCTTAAAATTTTTTCAATCCATTCCGGCTGCATCAGAGACGAAGTTCCGCCGCCGAAATAAACAGAAGAAACTTCATTTTTATGAAAAGTCTCCGCCCTGATATGCAGCTCTGAAAGAAGGGTCTGTAGATACTTTGAATTTTTCTGATGAAACTCAGTTGAATCGGGGCTGCCTGCCGGGACTGAATAAAAATCGCAATAACTGCATTTTTGCATACACCATGGGTAATGGATATAAATCCCGGTTTTTGATTTGATCTTCTCCAGCAAGTTCATTTTAATCCTTTCCGTAAAAGAACTAATGATTGACAGCCCGCCCCCCCGGTAAAGAAGTAACGGAAATGAATATTACCGAAACCAAACTCCACCCGGATCTGATCAGGGCGGCTCAAGATGCAGGTTTCGAGCAACTTACTGAAATCCAGGAAAAGTGCCTGATTCCCGCATTAGAAGGCAAAGATATTGCCGGAATCTCACAGACAGGTACAGGAAAAACCGTAGCATTCCTTCTCCCTATTCTTAACAGTCTTTTTAACGATGATCGGGGAGTGCTTTCTGCCCTTATTGTAACCCCTACCCGTGAACTCTGCGTTCAGATTTCAGAGGAAGTAGAAAAACTGACTTCCAAAACCCTTAAAGTCTGTACCATTTACGGAGGGGAAAGTTATGCACGTCAGGAAGAACAGCTCAAAGAATCCCCTCAAATCATCGTAGCAACTCCCGGCAGGCTCATCGATTATCTCAAACAGAAAAAGATCAATCTATCAACATTAAATTATCTCGTTCTGGACGAAGCGGACAGAATGTTTGATATGGGATTTATCCGCGATATCCGTTATATCATGAAAAGCGCCCCTGAATCTGTAAGGACGATGCTTTTTTCAGCAACCCTATCCTATTATGTAATGCGTCTTGCCTCAGATTTCATGGATGATCCAGTTGAAGTCAGAATTGAAAGTGAATCTGTTGCAGTGGAAAAAATCGACCAAAAGCTGTTTCATCTTGGCAGGGATGAAAAAATGGCGTATCTGATCAATTCCCTCCTAAGTGAAGAAGATCTTCGTGTCGTAGTTTTTACGAATTTAAAAAATATGGTTCCTGTTATTGTAAATAAACTCAGAAAATACGGAATCCATGCGACGGGACTTTCGTCAATGCTGGAACAGAAAAAAAGGATCCGCCTTCTCAAAGAGTTTAAGCTTGGAAGATACAGCGTTCTGGTTGCAACAGACGTTGCGAGCAGGGGACTTGATGTTGATGACATCCGCCATGTTTACAATTATGACCTTCCTCAGGATGCGGAAAGTTATGTTCACAGGATCGGAAGAACTGCCAGAGCCGGAAAATCCGGCTCCAGTCTATCGTTCTGCAGCGAAGCGGATTATGAATTTCTGCCAAGAATTGAGCGCTACATCGGTAATAAAATTCCTGTTGAAGCGGTAAATCCTGAATATCTGACCATGCCGCAGGGGCATTTTACCCCTTTTGTAGATGAACATGATCGAATGTTCCGTCCGCAGAGTCCCCGGGACCGGGACAGAGGAAGACCTTCTGATTCAAGGGACAAAAGAAATACAGAAAGACGGCCGCGAAAGGATAAAGGAAAAGACTCCTATCGGGATAAAAAAGAATTTCGTCCTGTAAAAAAACGGGAAAAAGATGATGCATCATCCATTCGAGCTGCAGACCGTGCAGCGCTTCTGGATAGGATGGAAAATGTCCGTCCAGGTACTGCTTCAAAAATTTATGAAGAAAGCGAAGGGTATTCAGAAGCAGGAAGAAAAGGTCCGCGAAAATATGAAAATAAAAACCGCGACAGAGGCTATAAAGGCGGCAGACCCAGATCCGGACAGCGTGATGACGGCAGAAAGCGCACTGACAACAGAAAAAAAGGATACCGTTCTTCAAAACCTGACAGAAGCAGAACGCCTCAAAAACAGGAAAAGAAAGGTCTTGTTTCTAAAATCCTTTCAATATTTAAAAAGAATTAAACCTGATCATAAACAGTCGTTTTGTTCATTAAGTCTGTTTCTTTTCTCAGAGATTCTTCAAGTAAATTCAGCTGGCTGGATCATGTATCCTGAGGCAGATCCTGCTGTTTTCGAATCATTCTGTACAGATTGAAAAGCAGGGTATATGCTGTATACCGGCGAATCCTGTCTCTGTCGGCGGGAAAAAAAAGTTTTCTGGTTTCCGTAGTTTTACCGCTGCATAGAGCCGTCCATACAGTTCCTACCGGTTTTTCTTCTGTACCTCCTTCTGGTCCGGCAATTCCTGTAACAGAAAATGTATAAGCAGTATTGAATTTTTTAAAAGCTCCTTCGGCCATCTCTATTGCGCATTGTTCGCTTACAGCTCCGTATTGTTTCAGGGTGGATTCAGAAACTCCAAGAAGGGATGTTTTAACTTCGTTTGCATAAGAAACAATGCTTCCTTTAAAATAAACGGAACTTCCGGGAAGATCTGTCAGGAGTTTTCCGATCAGTCCGCCTGTGCAGGATTCAGACCCTCCGATTGTAATTCTATGTTCAGTGCAGTATTCATGAAGAGTATCAAGAACGGAAGCTTCAAGAAATTGTTCCTCAAATTCTTTTCTGACGCTGCTGTAAATGTTTTCAACAGCAACAGAATCTTTAGATTGGAAAAAAACCTTCAGGTGAGAGTTTTGCGAAGCAACGCCCCATTCAAAATCATGGGGAACATCCTGCTTTTCGATAAAATTTTTCTGAAAGCCTGTTTCGCTTGCGCCGTATAAATAAAAATCTTTTCTGTATTTTTTTTGAATGGGAATGCTTTTTTTTAATTCCGGCAGCAGAAAATTTTCAAACATGGGATTCATTTCCTGGGGATAGCCGGGCATGGCTGAAATATATTTTTTGCCGTTTGCTGTATTGATTTCTGTAAATATTCCCGGAGCAAGCCCGGTACGGTTTTTTAAAACAACGGAATCCTCAAGTGTTCGGATCTGTCTCCTTGCAATTGAAAGATCCAGATTTTTTCTGTGTGTTCGGATCAGCTTTAACAGTTTTTTTAAATGGTGATCGTCATCGATAATATTTTTTCCCGTTACTTCAGACAGAAGATCAATCGTAATATCGTCAGCTGTGGGACCGAGTCCGCCCGTTAAAATGATAAAGGAAATTTTTTCCGATGCAATAAAATTTTCCAGGTGCTCTTTTAGAATTTCAAATTCGTCCGGAAGAAGGCAGATTCCTCTGCAGTCAAAACCTTCCTGCTCAAGCCTTTCTGCAAGATAGGGACCGTTTACATCGCCGGTTCGTCCTGAGGAAAGCTCTGTTCCTGTTGAGAGGATCTGAAAAAATGCCATGGTTTCACCCTGTTTCCGGTTTTAAAAATATTTCAAGGAGGTAAACCTGGAAAATTTTCATTTGCTGCCGTGCTGGTATGGCGCTTTTAAATTCCATCTGGATGGAGATTAAAAAATCATAGATTCGGTCAAGGCGTTTCGTGTTGAATCGTCTGCTTTCTCCGGTCAGCCTTTCCAGAATTTTTTTCTGTACAAACGCAGGTCTGTTTTTCAGTCCCAGAAGATCGATCATTTCGATATTATTCATATTCAGTTTTTTACCGGTTCTGAATTTTCGAATTTCATCGGTCCGATTTAAAATCAGCTTCAGGATTCCGAACAGATTATCGGATGATTCATTAAAGTTCGTCAATTCTCTTTCGCTGTCCATTCTGTCTTCGCTGAACAAAGCGTCGATTAATGCGAAAGCATTCATCCCAAGGTTGGGGAAAATAATATCTCTTACCTCCTGAACGGTGATTTTGTGATGTCTTTCCTGCGGAAGGTTGTCTTTCAGTCGTTGCAGAGCCAGACTGACCGCTCCCTCTTTCGGTTCCACTCTTTCGCGTATTTCATTCAGGGCTTCTTCCTGGAGGGAGAGTCCAAGTTTGTGGGCTGTTTCCATGATAAACATCGGAAGCTGGTTGGGATAAATTTCAAGAGCTTTGTGGTGGTAGAGTTTTTCGCCAAAAGCCTTTACAAATCCCTCAGCCGGAATTCCGGAAAATAGCATGACCATCAGAGTTCGGTCAGGAATATTCTTAAAATTTTCTTTTAAAAGCTTCAGCCCGTTGCCGGAAATCATCTGCTTGAAAATTTCCTGACATTGCCTGACAACAATCAGTCTGTACACGCCAAAAAGGGGAATATTAAAGATTTCATTGAATAAGAGTGAGTCATCACCAGGTTCACCGGAAAAGGATGTCGTTTCATATTCACCAACTTCTTTGTTCAGTCTTTTCCGAACCTTTTCCAGAATACCTTCCAGAATGTCAGGGTCATTTCCTGAAAGAAAAAGGATGTCCGGCTGGTTGATATCCATTCGGTCAATATGTGAATAAAGGTTTTTCAGGCCTTTTTTATCTGCCATAAGTGAAATTTCCTGAATTCTTCAGACTTCAAGTAGCAATTTTATCTTGCTCCTGAAGGTCTGATTTTTTTCTCTGTCCTGGTAGATATGGAGAAATCGACAATTATGATTTCCCAAATTAACAGAACAATTTCTCATTTGACTTGTTTATTGAATTCCTTATATTATAAGCAAGCTTAATTTAATTTCAGGTATAAGAGCTTAATTTTCTGCGCACTTTTATATTTTTAATTTTAATATTTCTACAGCAGGTTTAATTATGAAAAAAACAGGCGCACAATTACTGGTTGATTTACTTCAGGCACATGAAGTGGATCTCTGTTTTGGATATCCAGGCGGAGCCATTCTTCCTTTCTATGATGAACTTTATCAATCAGGCATTAAACATATCTTAGCACGTCATGAACAGGGAGCTGTGCACATGGCTGAAGGTTATGCAAGAGTCATGGGAAGACCGGGTGTTGTGATTGCTACCAGCGGACCAGGGGCTACCAATCTGGTTACAGGACTCTGTGACGCAAAGCTGGATTCTGTTCCTGTTTTTGCAATTTCAGGACAGGTTTTTTCAACTGCAATTGGAAGCGATGCATTTCAGGAGGCAGATATTTTCGGTATATCTATTCCCATTACAAAATATAATGCTTTAATTAAAGACGTAAACGATCTTGCCAGGATTTTTGATGAAGCCTGGACCATGGTGTCTACGGGAAGGCCCGGTCCTTCTCTGATTGATATCCCCAAGGATGTTCAGTTGAATGAAACAGAAATTCTTCGCGCTGAACATAAGTTGAGTCCGCGGTTTTATACAAAGCCTGAACTAAAAGGGGATCTTGAAAGTTTTGCAGAGGCTCTGAACAATGCCGAACGGCCTCTTCTTTATGTCGGTGGCGGAGCAATTATTTCGGGAGCTCATAAAGAAATTTTGACTCTTGCAGAACTGGCCATGGCCCCTGCAACATCGACTCTGATGGGATTGGGCGCTTTCCCCGGAACTCACTTCCTTTCTCTGGGTATGCCGGGTATGCACGGAACAGTGCCTGCAAATAAGGCAATTCTGGAATGCGATTACATTCTTTCGCTT
>JAOUOA010000283.1 GCA_029880625.1 Spirochaetia bacterium | reverse complement strand
AAATTTCAGTTATAAAACCCTATGATTTTTATCATGAAGGCCTGAATCAAGGTCATGTGATGCAGATCACAATGACCGCAATCAGGATCAGGGATCCCGGGGAAGCGCTGTTGTTTTAATTTTTAAATCTCTCAGCTGATTGGCCTCTACTTCTGATGGCGAATCTGAAAGCATGCAATGCCCTTTCTGAGTTTTAGGAAAAGCAATAACATCTCGTATTGAATCTCTTTTCAGCATAAGCATCATAATCCTGTCAATTCCGTAAGCGATCCCGCCATGAGGAGGAGCGCCGTACTGAAGCGCATCCAGCAAAAATCCAAACTTTTCTCCTGCTTCTGATTCGCTGATCCCCAGAGCTTTAAAAACTGCATTCTGAATTTCCGGATTATGGATACGAATGGAGCCACCTCCGATTTCTATGCCGTTTAGAACCATGTCATAAGCACGGGAGCGAACCTGCTCTCCTTTTGCTGCAAATTGAGAAGGATCCATTAAAATGGGAAGGTCTTCATCCACAGGCGCTGTAAATGGATGGTGTACGCTGAAAAGCTCATTGGTGTCCGGCTGCCTGTCAAAGAGAGGAAAATCTTTTACCCAGAGCAAAGACCATGCGTTTTCTGGAATCATATTAAAATCTTTCGCCATCCTGACTCGAAGATTCCCCAGAGTTGCATGGACAATGTGAGGCTTATCTGCAGCAAAAAACAGAATGTCTCCCTCTTTACTGCCCGATGCATTTTCAATATTTTTTAAGTTCTCTTCGGTAAAAAATTTTGCAATGACCGATTTCAATCCGTCTGCCTCATGTTTGAGCCATGCCAGTCCCTTTGCGCCGAAGTCACGGTTTACCCATGATGTTAAATCTTCAATATCCTTACGCGAAAGCGAAGCTCCTCCCGGCACATGCAGAGCTTTAACCCTTCCGCCTGCTGCCAGAACCTGGTTGAAAACCTGAAAGGAGCATCCTTTTACTGCATCGGCCATATCAATCAGCTTCATTTCAAACCGAGTATCCGGCCGATCCGTTCCGTACATTTCCATGGACTCATGATAGGTCAGACGAGGGATCGGCTCAGATATCTGAACGCTGAAAACTTCTTCAAAGACCTGTATCCATAACTCCTCAAGGGCTGACATGATCATCTCTTCATTAACAAAACTCATCTCCATATCCAGCTGTGTGAACTCGGGCTGCCTGTCAGCACGGAGATCTTCATCGCGGAAACATTTTACAATTTGAAAATATTTCTCTACTCCGGAAACCATGAGAATCTGTTTAAAAATTTGCGGAGATTGCGGAAGCGCGTAAAATTTCCCTGGATTCAGCCGGGCTGGAACAAGAAAGTCTCTTGCGCCTTCCGGAGTTGATTTATTCAGCATGGGAGTTTCGATTTCAAGAAATCCCAGTTCATCAAGATTTCTGCGTACAGCCATGGTCAGTCTTGAACGGAGTATCATGGCTTCTTTCATTAAATCCCGGCGAAGGTCTACATACCGGTAATGCAGCCGGTGTTCTTCATTTGTTTCAGAATACTCGTCAATCTGGAACGGTAGAGTTTTGGAAGCATTCAGAATTTCAAATTTATCAACAACAACTTCAATATGCCCAGTTGCGATTTTTGGATTAATTGCATCTTTTGATCGAAGACGAACCCTGCCTTCTACGGCAAGGACAAACTCAGATCGGATCGTATGGGACAGATCAAAACTCCCGCCCAGTACAGATTGATCAAAAACACACTGGACAATACCGCTCCTGTCTCTGAGATCCACAAAAATCAGTCCTTTATGGTCCCTGTATCGAAATGCCCATCCTGCCAGATATGCAGTTTTGCCTGCAGATTTTTTATCCAGAGAAATCGTTTCCTGGCGATTGAAGTAGATTTGATCTCTCCAGGATAAGGCTTCCTGAGTTTTGACTGTCTTTCTGCCTGAAGCTCTGGTTTTTAAGGTTTCCTGCTTCCTGGTGATAGTTTTTTTATCAGCAGCGGCTGCTGTTTTTTTCTTTGTAGATTTTTTAGCAGAATTGCTTGCTTTTTTTTTAGCCATCGGTAAAATTCATTGATCCTTACTGGGTTTTTGAACCACTTTTCACTGAATGTCTTAAACGGCGAGTAAAATTGAAAAAAGAAATGCTTTCAAACAGGGAGTCTGAAATATGGTTTGGATGAAATTATACAAAAAAGCCAGCCTGGTTCCTTTTCTTTTTCTCTCTGCCCTTGCGGCCGGATGTGCTGAATCTGATGATGAAATTCTCCTCCGTCTGAAAACTGAAATTGAATCAGGGCAGAAAGAAAAAGCAATTACTGAAATTAACCACACTCTGATTGATTTAAATGAAGATTTCAGTGAAACTTTACGAAGTTCTTCTTTGCCCAGAAAATTTGTCAGAAACAGATCCGGTTCTGTCACTGCCTGGATCGAAGGAGATAGAGTTTATTTCTTTAATGGGAAGCTGGATTCTGTCAGTCTTGATGAAAACGGAACAGACCTTCAAATTTCAAATAATGGGAAATACGGACTGGTTCATGCTGTAACGGAGGATTTATGCCTCCTTTACCCATTCTCAATGGAAACAGGAACGGAATTCCCTGAAATTGCACTTGATAAATGCGAAGGCAGGGCTGCTGTCATGGATAATGGCGAGGTCTGGTTTCCCCAGAACAAAAAAATTTTTAAAAAATCAGATATTGAATCAGAAGAAGTCCAATCTGAAGAAATTCTGGATATCAAGAATTTTTCAATTAAATACAAAAAATTAAATAATCATTTCTATCTTTTCAGCGCTTCAGAAAATCTGCTTTTAATATTTTACGGTACAGCAGGTTATTACAACCTGTACAGCTACAATACAGATAACAGCAAACTGAATCTGATCAGTAAAAGTCCTGTCAAACCTGTTCTCTACTGGACCCAGAAAAAGGATGTGCTGTTTCCTGAAATGTCAAATTCAGGAAATAAATATGATGCATGGATCTTTACAGGGTCTGCCGGAAAATATACTTTGAGTCCCATCCAGATATCCTCAAAGCCCAAAATGGGAAAATCAGAAAAGAATCCTCCCATGGCAAATTTTATCCCTCTGGGTGAAACAGGGAAATACTATATAATAGATAAAAGCTCATCCCTTGCAAGATTTGACTCAAGAAAAAACAGCTTATTTTCTTTTCCTATAAAAGCAACTTCTTTGATAATGCTTGATTCAGGACTTCTATATAACGATGAAAATGAGTCGCTAAAATACAGAAATCTTCCATTTGGTGAATTTGAAAAAAATCTGCTGGATTTAAAGGAATCGGCAGAAGAAAATTAAACGCCGTTTCATAACGCTGATATTAGTTTTAAGGTAATCCATATGCAACAAAGCAAAGAAGGGCTGAACATTGAAGCCATTGAAAAAAACATCCACTCGCTCCTTTCAGAAATAGGCGAAGATCCTGAGAGAGAAGGACTCATTCGCACGCCCAATCGTGTAGCCAAAGCCTATGATTTTTTAACATCAGGCTACAGACAGGATCTGAACGAAATCCTTAATGATGCTCTTTTTACAGAAGCAAATAATGGAATGGTTATTGCAAGAGATATTGAAGTTTACAGCCTCTGCGAACATCACATGCTTCCCTTTTACGGACGCGCTCATGTTGCCTACATACCCCGCAACAAAGTAATCGGACTTTCAAAAATTCCAAGAATTATCGACATGTTTGCAAGACGTCTTCAAGTTCAGGAAAGACTGACAGGGCAGATTCAGGAAACTCTCAATGAGGTCCTGGAAGCGGACGGCGTTGCCGTTGTGATGAAATGCAAACATATGTGCATGATGATGCGTGGTGTGGAAAAACAGAATTCTGACGTAGTCACTTCAAGTGTATCGGGAATTTTTCAGGAGAATGAAAAAACCCGTATGGAATTTTTAAATTTAATCAACAGCTGATTGAATCAGTTGCAGATTAAAAGTGTATTCTTTCCCGCAGATTTATAAAAATTGTCCGCAAAACCGAATCATCAAGATGAAAATTTCAATTTTGCAAGAAGTCCCGGGACAATATTATTCATAAAAATACCTTCAGTGTTGATTTCTTAATCGAACTGCTGCATTTTATTTTGAATAAAGATTTATATTAAATGCTGCTTGTTGAAATTTATTTAAAAACATTTAATCCATTAAAAATAATCCACAATAGAAAATTCAGAAAGATTTCTGATTTCAACATAGTCCTTTTTGGGATTTTTAAAATAAAGAGATGGTCTTATGCCGTATAAATCTTTTAATACATGATTCATATGTGCTGAATCAGTAAATCCGCATTTATGCGCTGCTTCTGTAAGAGATTTTGAATTGTTCAGGGCATTAAAAAATTTCAGGGTTTTCAGTATTTTTTTATATTCTTTTATTGTATAATCTGTATTTTCATTGAAAAGATGCTGCAGACGGCTTTCCGACAGGCTGACAGTTGAAGAAATTTCTTTTATGGATATATCATCAATGTCATCCATGGATAAATTATAAATATGCTGAATCACTTTTTTAACCCGCAGGTCTAAAGGCTTATCCGGCGAAATAGAAACAGCAATGCTCCCTGAAATCATATCATAAAGCCTATTAAGCCAGCTGTTATCCTTCTTTTCCTTCAACACAGAATTTATTCTCGCAATGCATTCTTCAGGAAAAAATTCCGAAAGATCGCCGTAAGGCTTCCCCGGGAAAAGCTTTTTTTCGCATACCTGTGAAATTTCGGATTTTTTTCCAATGAACAATGAAAGAAATTTAGACTTAGTCTGCAATGATTTTCGC
>JAOUOA010000282.1 GCA_029880625.1 Spirochaetia bacterium | reverse complement strand
CGGCTTATTTAATTTTCCGCATCAGATGATTCACAGCGGAATTTGATCAAAAATCACCGATGCATATGCGCTCAGCATACATCAGAAACAAACGGAGATATTTTATGTTAAATTTTAAACGCTTACACAAGCAGTTACACAGAACATTAAAACAGGGGAAAGTTTTTCTCATTTTAACGGCAGTTTTTTTTGCATTTTCTTCATGCAAAAAAACAAAAGATAACGCAGCACAGGATCTCATTACACTGTACTTGCTCAGTCTTTCATCGGCAATGGAAGATGTATTTGTCTTTGTCTCAAACGATGATACATCAAAAAATACAATTTCTACGATCCGGCATTCTATGAGCGGAAATCAATTCATTGGAGACCTTGCGCTTTCCACAGTTCCAGGAGCCATGGTTGCCACGTCACGAAACAGACTCTATGCTGTTCTAAGAGGGGAAAACTCGGTAGCCGTTCTTGATGCAAACCAGCGCCCTCCTGTTTTGATTAAAAAAATCCATACGGGAGAACGCTCCGGGCATATTTATCTTGATCCGGACGGCAGGCATATATGGGTTATGAATGACGGAAATTATGCGACAGGAATTGATACAGACGCAACAAACCTGGACTGCAGCGCTTCTTCAAAAGCATCGGTCACTGTCATCCGCGATGGGGAGACAGGAGCCATAGCAGATAACGCCGCTGTGCTTGTTAAAAATATCTGCGTGGGCAAAGGCCATCATAAAACAGGATTTTCGCCGAAAAAAGCATTTATAAGCAATATTAAAGACGGTTCCTTAACCGTAATTAATAATGATCCTGCATCTCCTGGGCGGTTTGGAGCAAGTGCAACCATCAGCCTGTGCAGCCAGACCGGCGAAGATGCTCTTTCAAGCGGAATTACTTGTTCAGGAGGAACTACTCCGAACAGCGCCAGTCCCCACGGGATCGGATATTCGTCTGCCACAGGAAAAATTTATAATTCGAACAGCGGTTATGGCAGTGTCGTTGAAATTGATCCTGCGACAAATTCAATAACGCGCACGGCCAATACTCTGTTCAGCAATGCTCTGATGATCACTCCAGGACAAAATTTCGCAATCATCAAGGCCGTAGATAATGCAAGCGATGCAAACCACATTACAGGAAAAATTACCGCCTTACGGCTTTCCGATATGACATTTTCGACACTGGATCTTCCCGATGCCAATCCGGATCACTTTTCCTTCAATCATGACGGAACAAAAATTTACGTAACGACAAGCAAAGGCTACGGAGTTTCAGCGGATCAGGCTCTCAATCAAAAGCTGGACTCTCTATATGCAGTCAGCATCGCATCTCTGCCTGCCGCTCCATTGCTTATAAAAGAAATTAAAGTGGGCAAAACTTCAGATCCACACAGAAGCATCGGGGTAATTTCACATGACGGGATGACAATGGCAGTCCTTGTCCCTAACTATGACGATGGAACCGTTTCTGTAATTGATCCCATGACAGAATCAATTTTACAAACGATCACAGTTGGAGGCAAGCCCGACAGCATGTCTGTTTTTATGCCCGGCATGGGAAGCGGAGGGCATTGACCGTTACAGTTTTCCTTTTTTAGTACTGTACATTCCCCGGATTATTTTCCCCTCCCTTAAATTTTCCGGGGAATTTTTTTTATTTTTCAATTAAATGACCGACCGTCAGCCCCTGAACAGAAATTGAAAAAATTACAACCATATAGGTTACAGAAAGAATTACATCTCTGAATTCGCCGTCAGGAAGACTCATCGCAAGAGCCACAGAAATTCCTCCGCGAAGCCCGCCCCAGGTAAGAATCATAACAGCCCTGTTGCTGAAAGGACGGAATTTTTTCATAAAGGTGACCGGAATTCCCACTGTGAGAAATCTTGCAAATAAAACAAGGGGGATGGCAAAAATTCCTGCAATAAAGAAATCTCTGGTATAGGTTAAAATCAGAATTTCAAGTCCGATCATTACAAAAAGAACTGCATTTAAAATTTCATCAATGAGCTCCCAGAAAGGATCCAGGTGATTTCTTGTACTTTCAGACATGGCGAACTTTCTTCCATGATTTCCAATTAAAAGCCCTGCTACAACAACTGCAATGGGACCCGACACATGGAAAAACGAGGCAACAGCATAGCTGCCCATTACAAGCGAAAGCGTGATCATGATCTCGACCTGATAATTATTTACGGTTTTCAGCAAATAATACGCGCCGAATCCAGCAGCAAGACCCAGAATCGTTCCGCCGACAGCCTCCTTAAAAAATACGCCCAGAGCATTGAATGCATCAAATTGAGTCTCGCCGGAAGCGATACCGAGCAGTGTGAGAAAAACGACAACTCCCACTCCATCATTAAAAAGAGATTCACCAGTAATTTTTGTTTCCAGAGATTTCGGAGCGCCTGCTTTTCTCAGGATTCCCATAACAGCAATCGGGTCTGTAGGCGAAATCAGAGATCCAAAAAGCAAAGCATAAATAAACGGAATATGAATTCCGATAAACTTCAGTATATACCAGAAGGTCACACCGATGATCACCGTAGAAAATATAACGCCGAAAGTTGCCAGGATAGAAATGATCCCTTTCTGGCTGGAAAGATCATCAAGATCTACATGAAGGGCTCCTGCAAACAGTAGAAAGCAAAGCATCCCCTGCATGAGAGTTTTGTTAAAGTCAATTCCTTGCATGATCAAGACGGCAGAATTTGTAAAAAAACCAAATCCCAAAGAATCCATTAGAATCAGCATCAGGGAAAAAGTCAGAGAAATCAGCATCAGGCCGATGGTAACCGGAAGCTTGATCAATCTGTAATTGATATAGCTAAAAAGTGCAGAAACGGTGATTAAAATTGTGACAAGTTCAAAAAGATTCATGTTAAAATTTCCTCATGAAAAAAATGGTTTGATTGTTTTTCGTAAAAAAGAGATAAAATGTCAACCGATTCATGATCTGAAATTTTCCAGGAAAAATAAGCTCCGCCTCCGTCCTATAAATATAAAAGTCTGCAATACTCAATAAAAAGCAAGATTTTTGATTTTGAGACAATTTTCCTGAGACTGAATAAAATCAGCAGAATCGGAACTTCTGATTTTGTTTAAAAAAGTGCTGGTATAAAATCAGATAGTTTGTAAAATAAATGCAGGATCTGATTTTTAAATCGCAAGGGGCTGTTCAATGAAACAATTTAAAATCGCCAATTCAAAAAATCAGCTTCCCGTCACCTCAGAACCGCTCTGGAAAAACTTTCCAACCAGGGATAAAGATGGAAAAGCTCTTTCTGATTTCATGCTGATTTTTCCAGGATTTAAAAAGCTGTCTCCTGAAGAAATTCAAAACAAGGTAAATTTTATTTACAACACCCTCAATGCATTCAACGATAAAATTGAATATGCATCTCTCAATTTAAAAAATTATATTCTGATGATCAGCGTAAAACCGCTTCCAGGGATACAGATTGAAATCACGTCTGCCATTCAGTCTTATGTACCGGAAGCCAAGCTGGTTACCCACATGTAAGACCACATTTGAAAAAACTAAAAAACTCTCCTTAAAATAGATAAAGAAATTCGGTAAGTTTTTTCGGGAAGGAACTGTAGCCAAGCCTGTTTCCGTCAGGATCTAAAAAATAAAATGTGTAATCTGTCTGTGACTTTCTTTTGAGGTAAAGATTTCTGCAGCTTATCGTCCCGCCATTGGCTGCGGCTGCGGATTTTTGAGATTCTTCACAGCAGCTATTCAAATCAAAAACAAGAGCGTACGGCGCAGCCGGACTTCCTCTTTCAATCATCAAAACCGAAGAGGAACCGTGAATACGAAACCATGCAGAACGTAAAATTTCTTTTTCCCGGAATTCCTGCAGGAATTCCAGTCCCGGCAGGGTCAAATAGAATTCAGACAGAAGCTGCGGATTCTCTGTTGTTATGGCAATATGATGAATCACCCTAGCTTTTCATGAAGCGGCTTTAAAAGTAACAAAAAAGACAGTTCCTTCTCCGCTTTTTGACTCCACACGTATACTTCCTTCGTTTTTTATAATCATGTCCCGACAGAGAACGAGACCGAGCCCTGTTCCTGTCTCTTTGTTTGTTCCCTGGGACTGCTGGCGCACATCGATCTTGAAAAGATTTTCCAGCACTTCTGGTTTCATGCCTACGCCGTTATCGCGAACAGACAGTTCAACATTTCCGTTTTGCCTGGAGTAGTTGATTTCAATTTTACCGCCATTTTTTGTAAACTTAACTGCATTGGAAACTAAATTTCTGATCACAGTTTCAAGCATATTGGCATCCATTATAATTGCTTCGTCCGCCTTATTTAAAAAAGAGATTTCAATTCCTTTTTGAGATGCCTGAGGTTCAAGAATCTCAATGCTGGACTGCAAAGCGTCCAAAAGGTTTACTTTTCGCGGATCCGGTTTCATATGACCGCCCTGCAGTCTGGCCCAGCTCAAAAGATTTGCAAGAAGGTTTAAAATACCGGTAAGAGATTTATTTACGATTGGCGGAAATTCAATGAGAGACTGCAAATCATCCCGGCCGTTTTCCAGGTAAAACTGCGCGAGGCCCAGCAAAGATCCAAGAGGACTTTTTAAATCATGACCGATGATGGATAAAAGACGGTCCCGGGCCAGAATATTCTCATGAAGATTCTGGTTCATCTTCATGATTTCTTTACGCAACCGAATATTTTGAATCTGTGCATTGACTCTGGCAAGAAGCTCATCAATATTAAAAGGCTTCGTCACATAATCAGATGCGCCGGCACGAAGTCCTTCAATAATGCTTTCTTTTTCAG
>JAOUOA010000281.1 GCA_029880625.1 Spirochaetia bacterium | reverse complement strand
ATAATTATTTATATGTAAATTCATATAGATTTTACAATTTATTCTATTTACGAAATTAACATTCTTCAAAATCCTTCATAATATTACATGAAAAATACTGTAAAAATATTGTTATTTTTTTTGTTTTCCGGTTTTCTATTCCCGCTTCTATCCCGGGAGCAAACTGACAGAATTGTAAAGCTGTCTGAAGAAGATACGGTCTATCCGATTTCATCTAATCTGGATTTTTTCAGAGACAGATCGCAAAATTTGAAACTGAGAGATATTCTTACGCCAGAAATTCAAAATCAATTCAAAAAAACAAAGTTCAATCCTCCTATTTTTTCAAGCACGAGCGATCATATCTGGTTCAGACTCTCCGTCGATGAAAAATCTCCTGAAAAACTGAAATATTTTTACCTCGATTATTACCCGGCATATGATGTTGAAATATACATTCCTGACAGGTCCGGTTTGTATAGAAGTTTTCGCGGAGGCAGATCAGTTTCACTGCATCAGCAAATTGTACCCGGAAGACATATCATTATTCCAGCTCAATTTTCTGAAGGAAAATCAGAAGTTTATATCAAGATTTTTCATCCTGGCGATACGATCCCGATCAACCTGCATCTTTCTGATTTTACAGGAATTACAGAACTGATAACAAACAATACTGCACAAATCTTTCTGTACATTGCAGTTGTTTTATCATTTTTTATTTATAATTTAATGATATTTTTTGTAATCAGAGAAAAAGCTTATTTATATTATTCTCTGCATATTATATTTATAGGATTAACCTTTGCAGGCATTTACGGATTACTGGACGGCCTGCCTGAAATTTTCGGAATAAATTCAATTACGACAATCAATGAATATTCAGCTCACCTTGCAGGTATTTTTTCCGGTTTATTTGCAATTGAATTTCTTGGAATGAAAAAAAGATCTCCTTTTATTACCAGATTTTCATATGCTATAATCGGCATTTTTACATTTAATTTAATATTTACAGCATTTGGATGGCCGCACGCACAAAATATATGGTTTATTACTGTCATAGTAGGGTCTTTTGTACACCTGGTCTTTGCTCTGCGATATTCCATCCAGGATCCCTATTGTGCATTATATTCAGTTTCATGGGGACTCCATCTGACAATTCTTTCGCTTTATATCTTTGCAGCTCTCGGAATTGCTGATGCCGGCATTCGAACCAATCACATTATGTTAGGAAGTTCGTATGAGTTGTTTATTTTATCTTTCGCACTCGGTTTTAAATTCACCAGAATTCTTAAGGAAAAACGAGAAATAGAAATAAAAGTTTCTCAGGCTCTTCAAAATGCTGATTCATTAAAAAAACTTTCCTACCGTGATCCTTTGACGGAAATTTTCAACAGAAGAATGTTTGATGAATCCATTGAATCTTTCATTGACGATGCAGAAAAAGGGAAGAAAATTTTCAGTTTGATATTCATTGATATTGATTATTTCAAGAATATCAATGACCGTTTCGGTCATGACATCGGCGACCATGTTCTTGTAAACTTTACAGTTTCTGTAACAGGTCTGATTCGAAAAACAGATCTTTTCTGCAGATACGGCGGTGAAGAATTTGCCATAATTGCAGAAAATGCCGGTTCTGACGAAGCAGAAAAGCTTGCTGAAAAAATTCGGCATACAGTAGATAAAAATATATTTATTGAGCAGGAAGAAAATATAACCATTTCCTGCGGAGTAACTCAATATTTAACAAACGACACAACCCAGAGCATTATCAAAAGAGCCGACAAAGCTCTCTATGAAGCGAAGCGAAAAGGAAGAAACCGTGTAATGAAGATCTGACGTTCGGCAGAGCGGCCTCTAATTGATTCAGCATATAATTCCCCACTTCAGTCTATCAAAAACTTTTGCAGAAATCTCTCTGCTCAGGATCACAGTGGCTGCAGCCGGGATCTGAACTTTTGTAATTACAGACTGATACAGTATTTTTTCCTTTCTTCTTGCTGTAATAAAGCATTGTATCAACTCTGTGTAAAAGTTCCTCAAGGGAAAACTTAGAATAGCAGGAAACAACGCCGAAACTTGCGGTAACTTTAAGATGCCTTGGAAATTTCTGATCGCGCAGATCATTCATGATTTTTTCAGCGGATTTTACGGATGCCGCCAAATCAATATTCTTCTGGAAACAAAGAAATTCTTCGCCTCCCCATCTGCTTATAACATCATCGCTTCGAATATTACGCTTAGCGGAATCAGAAACAATGCGAATTACTTCATCGCCCGTGCCATGCCCATAACCGTCGTTGATTTTTTTAAAATCATCCACGTCAAAAAGGATCAGGCTGAAAGGATTTTGATCATCAATCCTGTTTCTGCTGTTTAACTTATGTTTCAGAACATTCAACAGATATCTTCGGTTGTGAAGATCTGTAAGAGAATCAAAGTTGGCCTGATGTTCCATCTTTTTTTGTTTTTTTTCAACTTCTAGCGTATAATAACCCATCATCACTGTTGCAAGAAGCGAAGCTGTAAAAATCTGTGCAACAATGTAGTCAGGAAGTAATTTTTCAGAAAGATAATACGGCGCCGTTAAATAAACCAGCGTGTAAACGATTAAAAGGACTGTGTTCCATTTAATACCTTTCTGAAATCCTGCTGAAAAAAATATCAGCATGGGATGCAGGATAAACCAGGTATGGGTTGTAATATCAGTAAAATTTGTCAGAAGTGAAATGGAGCTGGTTAAAAAAACCATAAACGCATATAGATGTTCCAATTTTTTATGGTTTTCAGGAAATTTCCAGAGATAATAAACCACATACGCAGCGAGAACATTAAAACTTAAAATTCCTGCACCTGTTAAAATTTTTTGATTCAGTAAAAAATAAAATCCCATAAACAGGCTGATAGGAACGCCTGTAAGAATTCCTAAAAAAATAAGCTTTACTTTGGCAGGCAAATGTTCTAAAGGTTTAGTTAAGTTCATGAATTTCATGTACTGCAAATTTTGATTTCTAAATTTGCAGTCATTTAAGTGTATTAGGGAAAAAATACGATATTAAAATATTTTTCTTCATTGAATGATCTTATGCCAGATCAATACCTGTCATACTTTGAATAAATAGCTATTTTCCCGTTTTTTTCAAATGCAATAACAGAAAAAGGATCTTTTCTTGATCCTTCCATACCGGGAGGGCCGACAGGCATTTCAGGGACGCTGATTCCTGCAATCGCAGGCTTTTCCTTCAGGATTTTAACAATATCCCGTGCCGGAACATGACCTTCTACTAAATATCCGCCAATGATGGCTGTATGGCAGGAACGCATATTACCAGGCACTCCCAGGCGGTTTTTCATTTCTTCTGTATTTTCAATGGACTTTTTATCAAGAATAAAGCCATGCTCTTCGAGATGGTGCATCCAGTCCTTGCAGCAGCCGCATGTGGGACTGTAATAAACAGTAGCAAATTTACCGCCTTCAGGAATAGCAAAATCTGTTTTATTTTGAAAACTCCAGACGCTTGATGGAGTTTCATGGGTATGGTTTTGGCCGTTGTTATTGCTGCATTTTGAGAATAAAACAGCAGCAATAACCAGCATTAAAAATTTAAATGAGTTCATATGCTAATATTTTAACCGTTAATCTTAAAGGAAAGAATGTTTCAATGATTATTTCCTTTAATTTACAATTTAATACTAAATCCTTAAACACTTTCCTGAGAATGTGATCTTCTAAATTCAATTTTTTAACTATTGTAAATATTTCTATTTGACAGTATTTTTCTGAAGTATATATATATTATATATGAAGGTATTATTAACAAATTCCATCTTTTTAATTACATTCTTTTTTTTATCTTTTATCCAATTCAATTGCGTTAAGACAGAAAGAAATGAAAACTTACAATTTTCTCAGATGTTTGGCATCATTAGCTCCATAATCAATTCTCCACAGACACAGAATATTTATATCTCTGTCACCTCTGCTGATTTGGTAAATACTAATAAAACCATTTCATCAGTTCCTGTCGATCTGTGGGCCGCAACCACCCGCTATGAAACCCCTGGCTATGAATCAGAAAAAGTTCAACTGGGGCCTGCGGGATCGGCAACACAGACAGGAAGGCTTCCGGTTACAGGAAGCGGGCCATTTACTGTTATAATTTTTGACGATGTACAGACCACACCCTATGCATTTGGAGGGACTATATATTTCACAGGAAACGGAAGCGGAGGCCACAGGCTGGCGCCGGCAGATAATATTTTCACACCCTGTGGAGGTCCCACGGCAGATGGAGTTGCTTTTGTGCATTCATTCATACTCACTCCACTGGCAACTCCTTATATCCCCGCCCCTCGATTTGGATTAATTGGAACTGGTATAGGACCATTAACTGCTGGAATTGCTCCGAGGAATGATGAAGTTTCCATGATTATAACAAATGTTTCTGTAGAAACTAATATAACAGCCAACTACACTGCTTTTACAAAAGCCACTGTTGATTTTTGCAATTGCAATGCCAGTATTAATGTTTTAGATTCTGCTTCTCCTTCAAATGTTACTCGAGTTCTTCCCGGTTACTTTACAGATACAAATCTGGGTGCTGCCGGCGGAGCCTGTGGTGTGCGCTTTATTTAATTTGCTCCAGATAAAATCATTAACGGAATGCTACAGAAATTTATGAAACAAAGCGCCGTAAACCTATCCGGCGGCGCTGTTTACATATTTCTTCTCATTTTTCTGGAATCATTATTTCATTATCCGGAATCCCATCATACCAGGGTCCTGATTCCCGTTTATGGATTCTCTCTGGGTATTTATTTAATATTTTCAATTTATGCGC
>JAOUOA010000280.1 GCA_029880625.1 Spirochaetia bacterium | reverse complement strand
GGGTTTTATCAGAGCCGCTGTAAAGCTATTAAAGGATTCATTATGATTAAAAAAATTTCAGAACGTGAATTTTTAAACAAAACTCAGATTGGCGGAAGCAATCCATTTTTTCTGATGGCAGGTCCCTGTGTCATTGAAAGCCGGGACATGCTGGCAAAAATCTGTGAACGAATGCTAGAACTTACAGATGAACTTAAAATTCTTTATATATTTAAAAGCAGCTTTGACAAAGCAAATCGTTCTTCAACTGACAGCAAACGGGGACCGGGAATAGAAGAAGGTCTGAAAGATCTTCAGTATATTAAAGAAACTTTCGGTGTGCCCATTGTTACCGATGTCCATGAAACATCACAGGTTTCCTCTGTAGCTCAGGTTGCAGATATACTTCAAATTCCTGCATTTCTATCAAGGCAAACGGATCTTATTCTAGAATGTGTAAAATCAGGAAGATGGGTAAATGTAAAAAAAGGCCAGTTTATGGCCCCGTCCGATTGTGAAAATATTAAAGAAAAAATTGAAACTGCTGGATCAAATCGTTATCTAATTACTGAAAGGGGAGCTTCTTTCGGATATAATAATCTGGTTTTTGATCCAAGAAGCCCTGCCATTCTCCATAATCTGGATATTCCTGTGGTATTTGACGGAACGCACAGTACACAGCTGCCGGGTGGCGGGAAACAGAGTGGAGGAAACAGAGAGTTTGCCCCCGTTCTTATGCGAGCGGCTGTTGCTGTAGGTTTAGAAGGCATTTTTATGGAAGTGCATCCCAATCCTCCGGAAGCATGGTCAGATTCTACAAATCAATATTTTCTGGATCAAACCCCAGATCTGTTAAGGGAACTTTACCGGATTGACCGGCTAGTTAAAGGATGAGTTTTTTAAAAAAAATAATAATTTTATTTATTCTTTCAGGAGCTTTGTTGAACTGTTCTGAGAGTTATAAAACAGTTTTTGAAAAAAATAAAGAATCCGGTGAAATGGTCAGGCTGTATCAGTTTGAAAGGCAATCGGCAAATGAGTCGGGAGATACTGAATGGATAATGACTGCAGAAGAAGCATATATTTTCCGCAGCAAAGATCAGGATTCAAAAATCATCGCATATAATTTCAAGTTCAGTCAATTTAATATAGAGGATAAAAAATTACAGACTATGCTGACTGCAGGTAAAGGCGAAATAGATTATGAGAAAAAAAAAGTTTTTCTTACCGAAGGAGTAACCTTTAAGGATTCAAAAAACAGGTATGCTGAAGGAAGTTCTATGGAATACAGCATGGAAACAAAAATTGTAAACTCAAATGAAAAGGTGATCCTGATCGATGATGGAAGGAGAACCGTATGTCTCAAAGGAGTTGAGATAGACAGGGAAAATGAACGTGAAGTCTGTAAAGGACCGAATATTATCCACAGGCAGGAAGAAGGATCAGGGCAGGAATTCAATGAACTTTTTGATTAATCAAAAAAAGCATCTGATCTCTTTAATAACAAAATTTGTATTTCAGATTCTGATTCTTTTTGCATTTTCAATATCTACCTCTAACTGTAAAAGTTTCTTTCAGAAAAAAACCCCGGAATCTGAAGAATCGCTCAAGCAGCCAGAGATTATCAGCGAAGATACTCCGGATCAAACAGAAAAAATAATAGAAGAAAATAAAATTCCCCTTCAACAGGGAAAAAATCTGCTAGTTGAAAAAAGAAAAAATAAAAGCGGAAAAATCATCACAACAAAATTTTACGGAAGAGAATTAATCCGGCAAAAAGTTACTGAAAAAGGGATCACCTTTACAAGGATTTCTTTGAAAGGCAATGCGACAATTGAACATGAAGGTGTCCTGATCCTGTCTCCTCTCATTATTCTTGATCAGGGTGAAATTGGACGCACGGTCGGAGGGGTCAGGGTGATCGACAAAAAAGAAGGCATGACCATTAATGCAGGAAGCGCTGTATACAGCAAGAAAGATGAAAATATCATACTTTCGAAAAACCCGCTGCTTGTGATTCAAAAAAATAAAAAAGAATCTAAAACAATCGTTACAACCAATCGAATGGTCAGAGATCTTTCTGAAAAAACGACAACTCTGGACGGAGATGTGCGTATTTTCAGAGACAGCTGGACAGTCCTCGGCGATAAAGGAATTCACAGAGACAGTACCGATGAAATTGTACTTGAAAAAAATCCAGTTATCCTTGATAAAAATAAATTTTTAACAGGCACCAATCTTCGTTATAAGCTGCGTGAAAAAAAAATTGTACTGGATGACAGAGTTTTTTCATCGATTCGAGACGAGACAGAACATACAGCCGGTCTTCAATCAGGCAGAAAACCCGTTTCTCTTGAAGAATTTGCAAGGAAGGGAGGGCGTCTTAAAGGAACCCAGGAAAATAAAGATGAAAATTATGGAAATTCAGAAATCAGTATCTTAAGTTCGGACTCCATTACTTATGATTATTCCGGATCTGATTATCCTGTTGCAGAAGTCACCGGAAATGTTCTTTTAACTCAGGAAGATTTTTATCTAAAATCTCCTGTTATGAAAACAAAAGGGAAAAGCTTTGAAACCATTTACACGAAAAGCGGCGTAGAAATGATGGATAAGAAAGAAGGGATTCATGTTACTGCAGGAGAAATGTTTTATGAAAGAACAAAAAGAATCATGAGGCTTGATTTATACCCAAAAATGGAATTTCTTGACAAAGAAAATGGTGAAATAGAAGGAACTCTTGAGGCGGCGGTAATAGAAACAAATTTTATAACACGCGAAACTTATGCAAGAGGAAATGTAGTACTCTATGAAAAACAATTCAGCGCAACAGGTGAAGTTGCCACATATAAAAGTAAAGAAGATTTAATCATTATGGAAGGCTCACCAACGATCACTCAGGGGGGTGGGACTGTTTCCAGTGAAAAAATATATATTTATCCGCGAAGCAATCGGGTACTTTTGAAAAACCGGATCAGAGGTTCGATGTCTGAAGGTTAATATGGCTGTCTCTAAAAAGAAAAATGTAAAAAAAACTGTAAAAAAAAGTTCAGCTCCAAAGAAAAACAGGAGCCCTGCAGCTGATCCATTCAGCGGGAATCTCAAAATTCTGCGAATGGAAAACCTGGTTAAAATTTATAATAACCGCAGGGTTGTTGACGGGGTCAGTTTTGAAATCCGTCAAAGAGAAATTGTCGGTCTTCTCGGACCTAACGGAGCAGGAAAAACTACTTCATTTTATATGGCAGTAGGACTGATCCAGCCGGATTCAGGAACAGCATACATCAACAACGAAAATGTAACAGGTCTTCCCATGTATCAGAGAGCAAGAAAAGGCGTCGGTTACCTTGCTCAAGAAGCATCTGTATTTCGAAAACTGACAGTAGCTGAAAATATAGAATGTGTTCTTGAAATGCATTTTAGTGACAGACGAGAAATTGAAAGAAGACGTGATGTGCTGATAGAAGAGCTTCATCTTCAAAAAGTTGTCAATCAGAAGGGATTTACCCTTTCCGGTGGAGAACGAAGACGTTGTGAAATTGCAAGGGCTCTTGCAACAGAACCTGATTTTATTCTTCTGGATGAACCGTTTGCAGGTGTGGATCCCATAGCAGTAAAGGATATTCAGCTTTTAATAGATCATCTCAGAAACAGGGGACTTGGTATTTTAATTACGGATCATAATGTAAGGGAAACACTTAAAATTACAGACAGATCTTACATTATGTATGCCGGAGAAATCTTAAAATCTGGAACTGCCAAAGAACTGGTAACGGATAAAAAGATTCGTCAGATCTACCTCGGTGATGATTTTAAACTCTGAAATCTAAATTGACCTGCTGACAGGGCTCAAGGTATGGTAATCTAAAGCAATGTCACTTTCTCAAAATCTTGTACAGAAACAGACACAGAAGCTTGTGATTACTCAAGAGCTGCGTCAATCGATTGAACTTCTTCCCATGTCCAACCTGGAGCTCAGTGAAAAGATTCATCAGGAGCTATTGGAAAATCCTCTTCTAGAAGATACTTCTCTGGATCAGAACAGCAATGAATATAATGCTGAAGAAACGGAAAATTTCAAATTGGAAATCGATTCTTCAGCAGAAACAGATATTCAAAATTCCGATAACTTTTCTCAACAGTTTTCTTCAAGTCAGCATTCGGACAGTAAACATCAATTTTTAGAGAATGCGGTGAAAAGCCCGGTAACATTAAAAGATTCTTTATTTTCTCAATTGAAGCTTTTGGATCTTAAAAAAGAGGAAATCCATGCCGGTGAAGCGCTGATTTCAGATTTAAACGAAAAAGGATTTTTACGTACATCAATTGAAGATCTTTCTCAAGGACTTGGAATCCCCGTTCCAACATTAAGGAAAATTCTTGAACAGATTTATTGTCTTGATCCAATAGGATGCGGAGCAAAAGATATACATGAATCTTTATCCATACAGGCAAAAATTCTGATACCAGATGATTTGATAACCCATGAAATCCTTTTAAATCATTTTGAAAGTCTTGAAAAACTGGATTATAAAACAATTGAAAAGAAAACAGGGTTCACTCAGGAAGAAATCCAAAAATCGATTCAAATCATAAAAAAGCTGGAACCATTTCCGGGTACAGTTTTTGAATCCATGAAAACAGATTATATTGTACCTGACGTGATTGTTGTTGAAAGAAATAAAAATTTTGAAGTTGTCATCAATGATGACTGGATCCCGTCGCTTAGTATAAATGAAGAATATGTAAATCTAATGAAAACTCCTGTTCTTAATAAAAAAGATAAAAATTATTTTCAGACCAAAATGGAGTCTGCAGACTGGCTTATAAAAAGCATCGGCCAGAGAAGAAAAACTCTATTTACTGTTATGAATGAA
>JAOUOA010000279.1 GCA_029880625.1 Spirochaetia bacterium | reverse complement strand
TTCTCTGGCAGTTTGATATAAACTATTCCTGCAAACAGTCCTATTTCATGGATAAATGCGATGGAGTAATTTCGGGATTCATCACTCTTCAGGATACTGATAAAAAAACAAAAAAGAACATCCTTTCTTATAAAAGACCTTTGTTTTATATCAATCCTGAAACAGAAACGATTGAAGAAGAAAAGGAAATCATTCAGGAATTAAAACAAAAGCTTCCGGGGGGAATTTCACAGTTTTTAAAACGTTTTACTGAATAGGCCGGAAAAGTCTGCCCGGACAGAAAAAGCCGTCCATTTTTTACAATCAGACAATTCCTGTGCGTAATGCGCATTTTCAGCTTATTTTCCATGCAGTTTGAAGATATCAGACTCAATAAAGATATCCAGAAGATCAGAATCGATCCGATGATCCTTCGCTTCAAGCTTTAAAATATCCAGAGCGCGGTCACGGGGTAAAGATTTTTTATAAGGCCTGTCCGGCGCCGTAAGAGCGTCGTAAATATCTGAAATTGTCATCATTTTAGACTGAACAGGAATTTCTTTTTCGAGAAGTCCCATAGGGTAGCCTTCGCCGGTAAGCTTTTCATGGTGAGCATGCGCGATATCCGGCACCCGGAGAAGGTCGCCGGTCCAGGGAATCTGAATCAAAAAAGTATATGTATGGCTTACGTGCGATTCAATTTCCATTCTTTCGACCTGATCCAGATTACCTCTTCTGACAGAGAGACTGACCAGCTCGTTGTTTTTTAAGAAAGGCACAATTTCATTGCCCACCTGAAATTTCATCCGGGCAATTTTCCCAAGGCGGTCAAAATTCCCGTCTTCAACAACATTAGGCTGATTTGCCATTTTAATATCCTCAAAAAAACCTTCCATTTCTTCGAGACGGGCATGCATTTCAGCATCCAATACTTTTTCATAGTCTGAATACCCTGCATTCCCTTTTTCTTTTAAATATGCAATTTTTTTATGAAGGTATTTTGTTTCAATGAGTTTGCGGGCATAATGAAAGCGCCACTGGATCATTTCAAATTCATGTTCGTAAAGTTTATTGGCCTTTACCAGAACTTTTTCGCGCACCCCTACCTTTCCAAAATCATGAAGAAGCGAAGCATACCGGATCTCCCGAATCTGTTCACGTGTAAAACTGATATACTTCATTTTACCGTCGGAAAGCCGATCCACTGCCATGGCAAGGCCTACTGTAAAATCAGCCACTCGAAACGAATGACCGGACGTGGTCGGATCACGCTGTTCAATTGCGGTTACGGATGCTTTTACAAAACCTTCAAACAGATTGTTGATATCCTGATACAATTCATTATTTTCAATCGACACTGCGGCCTGTCCTGCCAGAGCCCGGACCAGTTCGCGGGAATCTTCCGTAAAAGGGACCACATCTTCGCCTTTCATTTCCTCAGCAGTGAGTTTCTTATGCGGATTTTTCTTTTTATTGATCAGCTGGATCACACCAATCACTTCATCCCTGTGATTCTGCATGGGGATGACCAGCATGGATTTGGAATAATAATTATTGTTTTTATCGTATTCATAATTAAAGCGGTATTCTTCATTTCCGGTAAGAGCGTACACATCATCAATCATGAGAGGCTGTTTGGTTAAAGCAACATAGCCTGCTATGGACTGGTTATTAATCGGCAGAAGAAATTCGTCTCCTTCCAGCTCCATGTCTGATTTTTTAAATCTTAAATGGGTTGGAGGCTCGCCGGTTTTATGGCGTTCTGTCACGTAAATTGAGCCAGCATCCGCTCCGACCAGATCTCTCGCTTCCCGGATAATCAGTTCAATGAGTCTGTCAAAATCACGTTCCGAGGTTAAATACTGCCCTACCCTGGTCAGACGCTTTATTTCCTGAAAAGAAAGAGCAAGCTGAGACTGAAGCTGAATTCGATTCAGACGCATGAAAAGATGCCCGAACGCTTTATCTACAATTCCGGCTAGAAAGTCGGACGGAATGGAAATAGGCGCATTCTGGAAAATTAAGGTCTCCGGCACGGGAGAAAAAGACGCAGGATCTACTTTTTGTTCAGAAATTAAAATGATCTGAACATCAAAGGGAGCTGTATTGATGATCCAATTCCAGATACTCTCCCGATTTTCCCGAAAGAATTCTGCACTCAGGACTAAAATACAGAACAGGACTCCTGAAAAAAGAGGAGTTTGTGGATCAAAATAATCAAATTCCGCTGCTCTTTCAGAGGAACCCTTAAATGTTTCATAGAGTGAGGTTTCAATGAGACAGAGCTTTTTTTCAGGGTCTATTTTCTCAACACTGCCCAGTTTAATATCCATTTGAGTCATACTTTTACCGGAATGACAACAATTACAAATTATGTAAATGATATCTTTCTACTTGACGTCCATATTCATTATTTTTAATTTATAAATATACTCTGATAGAATTCAGGATTAGTTATCTCATCATGTTTATCTCCATGTGTAAATCAAAAATCCACAGGGTTACGGTAACCCAGGCTGAGCTTCATTATGAAGGAAGCCTTACTGTGGATGCAGACCTCCTGGATGCGGCGGGAATGAGGCCATACGAAAAAGTAGCCGTGGTCAATATTAACAACGGAAGCCGTCTTGAGACCTATCTGATTAAGGGAGACCGTGGAAGCGGTGTGATCTGTCTGAATGGAGCAGCGGCAAGAATGGGACAGGTAGGGGACAAAATTATTATTATTTCTTATGGCTATTATCAACCAGGTGAAATTTCCGAAGATTTTGAACCTGCTGTAGTCCATGTTGATGAAAAAAATAGAATTGATTCCTTAACAAGAGCTGCAGGCGTACCTGGAATCCTATGAATACTCTGCCCACATCCTTTCATGAATTAATCCAGACACATGAGAAGCCCATCCTGGTAGACTTCTGGGCTGAATGGTGCGGTCCCTGCAAAATGGTTGCTCCAGTTTTAAAAGATCTTGCATCAGAATGGAAAGACAGAGTCACAATCATTAAAATCAACACAGAAGAAAAACCGCAAATCGCAGGTCAGTTCGGAATCCAAAGCATCCCCACTCTTATTCTTTTTAAAAATGGGAAAGAAATCCACAGAGTATCCGGCGCTCTTCCCTTTCCAGCAATGAAGGCGGCATTTCAAAATTTTATCTAAAAATTCTTATGGATCCCAGTCTTCATACAAAAAAAAGCGCCATGCAGTTCCTTCACGGGTTTTCCTTTTTTTTCAAAGGTATGCGTTTTATCAAAAAACATTCGCTCTGGAATTATGTAATACTCCCTGCGATTGTCAGTCTTGTAGTTGCAGGTCTTCTGATCTTTTTTGTTTTTATGGGAGTTTCCCAGTATATACTTTCAAAGTTTGATCTGGACGGCGGTTTCCTTTCAACAATTCTTTCGATTCTTGTTTGGATTTTTTCAGCATTCTTATCTTTTTCATTATCCATACTTTTTTATAGAGTGATTGCTTCTTTAATCATTTCTCCTTTTCTCGGCCCTCTTCTGGAAAAAACGACCATTATCCTTTATCATAAAAAACCGGAAGTAAAATTAGCAACAGAAATTAAAAATATAATCTATACAGTATGGGTAAACATTAAATTCAGCTTTATCGGCATAGCCGTTCTTCTTATTTCGCTTCCGCTCGGTCCTTTTCAAATTCTGGTTATGGTATTTCTTGAAGGCTATTTTCTCGGACGCTCATCGTTTGATCCTGTCCTGGACCTGGAAAATAAAAGTCTGAGAGAAAGGAAAAAGATAATCAAGCTTCATTTTTATGAAATTCTGGGAATCGGAAGCGCTTTTTTTCTTTTTCTCATGATCCCCATTTTAGGAGTCATTCTGGCTCCTGCATCAGGTGTTGTGGCTTCTGCTATGATCCGCCACGGCAGGCTTCTTTACGAAAGTACACATACTGAAACATAGTTTTTTTCAAACCTGATTTCCGAATTTTTAAGAAAATCATTTAATCGATAAGATACATTCAAATACGCCGGGGATTGTTCCTGTTCAAATTGTCAGAATTACGAATTTTACCATTTGAGGACGGCTTTTAAATTGAGACATGATAATTCAGCTGGAAATTTTTTCTGCAGCTGTGACAATTCCGAAATTTACAATTTTTCTGAAAATTTCAGACACAGACATTTCATCAAGATCACAATTACTCAGATTGGAAAGCGAATGCAAAATGGTTTTTCCATTTATCAGATTTTCCAGAATTTCAAATTCATCCTGAGTTAAAATTTCACAGTAAATATCCATCTCTTTTTTAAAAAGAAGATAAATTTCTGGAAAATACAGATCGGCTTTATCCGGCAGTTGAAAATTTTCGTGATGGCGGGAATCCCATAAGTCAAAAACTCTGTGGCCGCTTTTTAGAAGGCGGACAGACGGCAGAAATTTAAAAACAATTTTTTCCGGCTGCGAAAGATCCACTGTTAAAAAATCAATGTTTTCTCCGTTTTCTGAATGAAATGTCTCTTTAAATAAAAGTTCGAATCTTCCCGTCGATTCAAGATAGGGATGCTGCGGATAATGTTTTCGAAGAAATTCAGGAAATTGATTTCCGTAATCGGATAAATTGTAGGATTCAGAATCGTTTTCTTTTATAAATTTTAATGAAGCTGAAAAAAACTCATCATCGCCGAGTATACGCCATACCGTCTCAAAAGTTTCGCCCAATGAAGATGTAAGACGGGCTGTATAGCCGTCACGGTAAACACGAACGCATTCTTCTGAATTCAGACGTCCGCCGGGAAGGATCTGATTTGAAAAATCTTTCATATCGATTCCCCGCACAGCCTGTCCGAATTTTTTTTGTATTTCTCTTAACTGTGTCATTACAGAATTACATTTTTATTTTCATTTGAAGCAGATACAGCATAT
>JAOUOA010000278.1 GCA_029880625.1 Spirochaetia bacterium | reverse complement strand
TGCACTTTAAATTTTAATCAGGTTTATTTCATGGCAGATTTTTCAGATTTTTTTAATAAAATTGTATCTTCATAAAAAGTGACAAGGCCCGTTGAAATATCGTGCATGCCGCCAATGATTCCAATTTCTCCGTTATCCAGCATCTCTTTTAATACAGGACTTCTCTCCACAATGGCCTGTGCTGTTTTTTTAACATTAATTCTTGCGACCTTCTCCACAAATTCAGAATTTCCTGAATTTCTATTCTCCTGTACACTTTTTTCATCATCCACTGCCCGGCTGATTTTATCCAGAAGACCGGTCAGATTTCCCATTTGTACCTGATCACATGCGCCTTTAATCGCCCCGCATTTAGAATGGCCTAACACGACAATCATTTTGGACCCGGCAACTTTGCAGGCAAATTCCATGCTTCCTAAAATATCTTCATTTAAAATATTGCCTGCAATGCGAATGCTGAATATATCTCCCAGACCCTGGTCAAAAATCAGTTCCGCTGAAGTGCGCGAATCGATACAGCTTAAAATAACTGCGAATGGATGCTGTCCGTCCGAAGTCTCATTGGCCTGCTGGAGCAGGTTTCGGTTTAACTTTAGATTACTGACAAATCTTTTGTTTCCTTCCTTTAATAGATCAATTGCCATTACAGGTGTTATCGCGGCCTGCTCTTCTTTGCTTAATGTTTTCATATGCCCTTATTACGGATAATAACATGCGTTATTATCTTTTACTCCTTTTACTTCTACTTTTATGCTTTTGCTGTCTGCATTAATGATAAAATCATGGATGATCTCGCAAACATCACTGTGAATGCTTTTGGTTCTTGAACCATCAATTGTGACTTTTGAATGATCAGGAATTTCTTTCAAGATATTAATAATCCTTCCCTTGTTAAGAAACGATACTTCTTCAGAAAGGGTAATGTGGTGATGATTCTCTCCTTCTATTCTGTCCACAATGAAAGGGTTCTTCAGATTGTTAAGAAGGATATAAAATATTGCAAATACCATTCCGATACCGATGCCGATTAAAAGGTCGGTAAGTAAAATCCCGACTACTGTAGCCATAAATGGCACAAACTGTTCTTTTCCCAGCCGGTACATTTTACTGAAGATGACCGGATGGGCAAGTTTGTATCCAATGATGAGAAGTATCGCGGCCAGTGCAGATAAAGGAATCATATTCAGAAATCCTGGAATAGCTATAACACTGATCAGCAGAAAAAAACCGTGCAAAATAGCAGACATTCTTGTCTTGCCTCCAAAGGCTATATTGGAACTGCTTCGCACAATGACCTGGGTGATTGGCAGACCGCCAACCATCCCGGATATGATATTGCCCAGTCCCTGAGCTTTTAGCTCCCTGTTGACCGGAGTAATTCTTTTTTGCGGATCCATTTTATCTGTTGCTTCAACACAGAGAAGAGTTTCTAGGCTTGCAACAATCGCAATTACAAATGCAATTTTGTATACATTGTAATTGCCCAGTTGAGAAAAATCGGGAAAGGAAAAATTCTGTAAAAATTCGGAAAAATCAGCGGCAACAGGTATATTTACAATCTGTGCCTGAGACAGGCTGAGACCTATAAATCCAGATTGATATAGATAATTCATCAGCACGCTTATAAATACTGCCACCAGCGGGCCGTTCACAAGTGAAAAAAATTTATGTTTTTTTGTTAATACGATTTCCCATAAAAGCAGCATAGATAGTGAAACTGCACTGATCAGAACTGCACCCGGGTTAATGTAGTGAATCATATTTATAAGTTCACTGAAAGTATTCTGTCCATCCTGCTGAAAAAATTGAAAATTTCCCTCAAAATCAGCATCATGTCCGACAGCATGTGGAATTTGCTTGAGGATAATCAAAAGACCAATTCCAGTCAGCATTCCTTTAATGACTGAAGAGGGAAAATACCATGCAATTCTTCCCAGATTGGAGTATCCGGCAATTAACTGAATCATTCCTGAGAGAACTACTGCCAGAAGAAAAATATCCCACGAACCCAGTTCGGCCACGGAACTGAATACAATGACAGCAAGCCCTGCCGCTGGACCTGATACTCCATGGGGTGATCCGCTTGCCATACCGACGACTATGCCCCCAACGACTCCTGCAATGATCCCTGAAAATAAAGGTGCGCCGGAAGCGAGAGCAATGCCAAGGCATAAAGGAAGCGCTACAAAAAATACCACAATACTTGCGGGTAAATCATGGTTCAGGGACTTGAAATTCTTTTTAATATCCAATAGTAATAATCCTATTTGTGAATGTCATGCTTTATTATATGATAGTAATGCTATCATATGGAATAATGTCAAGCTTTTTTAGAGTTTTAATAATTAATTTCAAAAGAATTCAATATTCTCTTTCTTAAATTTAATAGATATGAGAATTCTGGTCGGCCGGGGTTTCAACTTATTGGATTTTGCATGGTGTATCAATGCAGAAACTGCACGTTATTTATGAATTGTTTTAAAAACAAGATCTTCCAGAAAGGATCCTACCATTTTTGATTCGTCTTTTGAATTCCCAAAATCTGTAAGAGAGGGCAGATGTCTCATGTAAAATTTCTGTGAATGAGCCATTTCTATTACTGTACTTGAAAGCGATCTTGGAAATTTGTAATCCGGATTGTATTCCAGGATCATATTTGCAAGCCTGCCGGCTAGATCTTTGTAGGGCTTGAAAAGTTTGGCTTTATTATCTTCTGTTACGTGCCTTGTCAGGTAGGATTTTGCGCCTTCCGACATAACAATTTCATAAAGTAACTTTTCATCCATATATGAGCTGGAAATTTCTTCTACTGTCCTTGAAGAAATTAACTGTATTGCTTTTCTGATTTTATCTGCCGGATCTTTTAAATTTTTTGTCTGAATTACAAGCCTGTATTCCTGCCAGCTCCAATACCAGTCTACGAGATAAAGAAGAAGCCGGTGTTTGTTTTCAAAATATCTGTAAACACTTGCTTCTGTAGTATTGATGGCTTTACCCAGTTTCTTAAAAGTAAACGCTTCAAAGCCAAGATCGTGGATTAAAATTACGCTGTTTTCCAGAATTTTTTTTCCTATTTCGGATTTTTCCGGATCTTTCAAATAGAGTTTCTCATTTAAAGAAAATTTTACATACATTTCCATATTATTACTCTACGTTTTTTAGCACCTACAAAAATTTTGAATTGGGTGTTGCGATAGCTCTCCTACCTTGCAGGGTAGCAAAACTATCAAAGCAATAATTTATGTCAACCTGAATTCTTTTCTGATTTCCCAGAAAGAAATGTCTGGTAAATGTAATCAAACTGAGTCCGGGATGCCTGGATGAAAGTCAGACATTTCTTAAGTTTCGCTCCACATCTTCTGCGAAAGGAACCCACTCTTCTTTTTTTATGTCAAGAATGTAGCAGGGACGGAAATTGCTCTTATAGGACATGGTTTTTGCATCCTTAATGTAAAAACCCGGATAATAAAACTTCATACCCTGCTCTTTTGCAATTTCAATTTCCAGAAGGATGGAATATGTGCCGGGACTGAATTTTGCATAATCCGGATCAAAGAAAAAATAAACGGATGAAAGAGTATCACTTAAAAAATCCATGATTCCGATGCCGCAGAGTCTGCCGTCAGCATAGAGCTGCAGTTCTTTCGTATCTTTTTCGAGAAAGCTTTCCGTAAAAAAGAATTCATAACTTTCGCCGATCTCTTCATTATGAGAATGCTGAGAGCAAAGATACTTTTGGTATAAGTTTTCTTTCTCTGGAGTTTTTAACGGCGTATCGATTTTATATTCAAAGATTTGATTTCCTTTCTTCCAGATGCGTTTCTGCGAACGGGTTTTCTCAAATTGATTCACGGGAATGCGGATGACCCTGCATTCGCCGCAGGAAGGGCAATCGGTTCTGTAAAGAAATCTTCCGTATCTCCTGTAGCCGTGATCCAGCATGAGTCTGTAGCCATGCCCCAGGCTTTCTCCATGGAGAAAGACCATGCAGGAATCTTTCTCCGGCAGATAGGGGCAGGATTCTTCAAAATTTCCCGCATGGAGAAGATCTTCAAGGATGGACAGTTCTGTATTCATTTTCAGTTTACGCTACAGGAACCCATAATAAATCTGGCATATGGCAAGAGTCTATAATTTTTCACCGGGGCCTGCAGCAATTCCCACAGATGTGCTGGAACAGGTTCAACAGGAACTTCTGGATTTTAAAGGTACGGGCATGTCCGTTATGGAAATGTCTCACCGCGGCAAGGTTTTTGACGGGGTTTACAAGGAAACCCTGGAAAACCTCAGAAAACTGGCTTCCATTCCGGAACGCTTTGATATCTTATATATGACCGGCGGCGCCTCCATGCAGTTTGCTCTTGTGCCGATGAATCTGGCGCTGCCTGGAAAACCTGTCACCTATGTGAATACAGGCACCTGGTCGCAGAAAGCCATTGAGCAGGCAAAACTTGCAGGACTGGATATTCATGTTGCAGCCAGTTCAGAAGAAACAAATTTTAATTTTGTCCCGAAAGATCTGGATCTGAAACCCGGCTCTTCCTACATGCATATCACTTCAAACAATACAATTTTTGGAACGCAGTTTCACAAACTCCCCGACCCCGGCGATACAAAATTAATCATTGATGCAAGCTCTGACTTCCTGTCAAAACCCATTGACTGGACCAATATTGGAATCATGTATGCCGGTCTTCAGAAAAATGCAGGCCCTTCCGGTCTTGTTGTTGTGATTATTGACCGCGAATATTACAGCCGGGAAAATGAAAAGACGCCCACACTCATGCGCTACAGCACCTATGCAAAAAACGACAGCATGTTCAATACGCCTCCCACGTTTCAGATCTATGTGTTCGGTCTGATCTTAAAATGGATCGAAGCAAAGGGAGGACTTG
>JAOUOA010000277.1 GCA_029880625.1 Spirochaetia bacterium | reverse complement strand
TTTTGTCTTCTTTGACAGAATCTGCAATCCTATTCGTCAGCAACGATACATACAGAATTATTTTTTCAACAATATAAACAAATTCATTAAGCAGAAGAAGTAAGAACTTACAGAATCAATTCATGTCATTTTCAGAAATAAAAATCAAAGAATTTTTAATCATCTGTTCGGAACGGCTGACTTCTTCCACTTCAGAATAATAAATCGCACCTGCATCAATCCCGCTTCGCTCAATGTATTCCGCCATTGCTCGGACAGGCGCGATACTGTCGGTAACCAAAGGAGCTAAAATCTGCATAAAGAATATCAGACCTGCTATCCACAGAAAAAGAAAAAGCCAATTCTTCAGACTGCGTGTTTTTGCACCGTCAGAAGTTTTTTTACCGTTAATCTTTTTTAAAAGCACTGAATCCATCAGATCGCCGCTGCAATTTCAGGGAATACCAGAAAAAACATAATGTAAGCCATAATTAGCGTAAGAGTCAGATTCAGGCTCTGTCCGCATACATAAAGGATCAGCGGTTTTCCCCCTGCGAAATAAGATGCAAGCTTGCGAAAATCTGTAGCAAGACCGATACTTACAAATGCAAGATTAAAAAACCAGCCCCTGAGATTTTTTGAAAAACCTCGAATAACTCCGTTATCAATCATGACATCCCCTACCGATGGTCCCATGTAATTGTACATTAATGAAAAGATGATAGAAGCAGCAATAAATCCAATGACAAACTTCGGAAAACGATGCCAGATTTCCATTTTCGTAATGTTTTTTCCCGCTTCTTTATCATATTTCATTGCCCAGAAAACTGCAATTGCAAATGCAATTACACCGATAAGAATATTCTGAATCATTTTAATTGTCGCCGCAGTATACAGAGCACGGTCGCTTAAAAATGCGCCTGCAGCCGCAACCGCTCCCGTAGCGTCGATGGTTCCGCCCATCCATGCGCCTCCCAGAACATGATCCATGTTTGTGTATTTGATAACTGCCGGCATGACAATCATCATGACAGACGTAAAGACAAGAGAAAGACCGACAGAAAGCGTAAGCTCTTCTTTTTTAGCACGACAGGCAGAGGCAGTTGCAATGGCAGCAGAAACTCCGCAGACAGACATGTCTGCAGAGATGACCATGTTCAGTGTGGGCGACGGAATCTTCAGGACTTTCTGTCCGAAAATAAATGTTACAACCAGAACGATGGGGGTGACTATCCATGCGATAAAAATTCCGGGGATACCAATCGTAAGAATTTTACCAAACAAAATTTCTGCGCCGAGAAGAACCAGACCTGTTTTAATAAAATATTCTGTTTGAACTGCATGCTTGATCCATTTTGGCGTTCCAACTGTATTGCTGATGATCAAACCGAAAAGGATGGCCCAGGCGGCATATCCGATTCCCAGTTCTTTAATATTTGACTGTCCCGCAAACCAATAGGCAATTACGGCAAGAAGAAACACAAACGGGAAGCCTTTGAAAAATCCCAATGCTTCGTCTCTTTTTTTCATAAAAAACATACCGGCTCCGAAAAAAACAGTGAGAACGGCACAAAGACCGATCAGATAAAAAATCTGATTGTACGGCTTTACTTTTGTTTTCTTTTTGGCAGCGGCGGCAAGATTGTATTTTGTACGCCAGCCTGAAATGGCTTTTTTTGCCCCGGCATTCAATTCCTTATTTTTAAAGGATGCTTCTTCTGCAAGACTCTGTGCATGAACCGCTGAAGCAAAGGCTTGCTCTTCCAGAATTTTTGCTTCTTCATAATTTTTTACAGCTTTCTTTTTCTTTTCTTCGGCATCAGCTTCGCCCATGACAAAAGCATGCATTGGATTGGATGACCATCCATGGGTCTTACCTAAAAATGCTTTAATTGGTTTTGCAAAATCTCCATTGGTTGCTTTAATACTGCTTTTCGCATCGCTTGCTTTAAACCATTCGATGGTTTTAAAAGGAGATTTTTGGGCTTCAGACAACAGGATGGCTTCATTTTTCTGAATTTTTTCATGCATGCCTTCGGGGGAACGGGGAAAAAATATTGCAATGCCTGTTATTAAAATAAGTGCACCGAGCCAGATGGCAAGGTAATCCTCGCTTTTCCATAAGTCGGAAAGGCTGCTTTTCCCATGATCGACAACAATTTCAGATTTATTTTCGGACATTGGTTCTCCTTCAGAAAGAAGCTCTTCTTTATTTTACTCAGAATCGGCTTACGCAATCTGTTTTTCAGATAAATCTAATTCTTTAGGCCTATCTGCAGAAAAAAATGAATGCGGGGATATCTCGGTCAAGTAAATTTCCGCCTTTATGGTTTCCCGGACCGGGTGAAAAACATTCCCTCAGATTCCGGCACCGAAATTACTGGCTAAACAGATTTTTTTAATTCCTTTCCTTGTTAATATTTGCAAAATAAAATACAGCAGAAGAAATGATGAAAACTGCAGCATACTTTAGAGCATCGATTGTTTGCCCGAAAAGAAGCGATCCTGTAAAAAACAAAACAGAATACACAATTCCTGTACCGGAAATCCAGCCGGCAAAAAGCCTGCCAAGAGGGCCAGACTGCCCGCTGATCTTTTTCCAGCCTGCACCCTGCGGTTTGATGCGCTGATAAAAATCATTTAAGACTCTGGACGATTCAGGAGGCGTTGCATATACAGTTACGACAACAGACAGAACTGTCAATCCGACAATCAGATAAAGACTGTTTGGGAACTCCAGAGAAAATTGAATTAATTCAGAATTCATCAGCCGGTCGGGGATTATATTGTAAAAAAACTTTCCCGCTGCGCTTTCAGATTTTCCTGCTGAATAAAGAAGAGCGCTTCTCACAGATTCTAGAAAAAGCACCACCGCCGCAGGAACAACCATTGATACAATTTCGGATACCGCATTAATTCTCCACCAGTACCACCGTAAAATCAGCACAAAGCCGCTTCCCGCTCCGAACTGCAGAAGAATTTTCCAGGCGCCTGCAATGCTTTCTAGAAGATAAAATGTCAGATAAAGAGAAAACAGCAGGATAAATACGGTAAAAATCCGCGAAACCGTTACGTAATGCCGTTCGCTATTCTCTTTCACAATAAATCTTTTATAAAGATCATTGATCAGATAGCTTGCTCCCCAATTCAGCTGTGTTGATATTGTAGACATATACGCGCCCACAAATGCGGCAAGAAGAAGTCCGCGAAAAGGAGAAGGAAGAAGATCGCGGATCAGATAAACATAGCCCTCTTCTTTCTGATTCGCAGGCAGATCCGGATACAGGACAATTGCGGCAAGCCCGGCAAGAATCCAGGGCCATGGGCGGAGGCAGTAATGGGCAATCACAAACCAGAGTGCGGCAAGGAATCCTTCTTTTTCGCTTCGCGCAGACATAATTCGCTGCGCAATATAGCCTCCTCCTCCCGGTTCTGCGCCTGGATACCATGAAGCCCACCACTGAATGGCGGCAAAAGCGATAAAAGATGATATCCCGATACGGTAAATTCCTTCAGCAGCCTCTCCTTCACCGAACACAGGAAAAAAGGCAAGCGATGAAGAAGGCAGTGAATCAGCAAAATTCAAACCGGTGCTTTCTGTGACTGCATTTACGGAAAAAAAAGCAAGAGCAATGGTTCCTGTCATAGCAACGGCAAACTGAAACATGTCTGCAGCTGCAACGCCCCACAGTCCGGAAAATGATACATAGACGGCAGTTACCAGAAGAATGCAGAGTAAAAGCAGTATGGTGCTGTATTCAGGAAACAGAACCTTTAGAATTTTAACCATGGCCAGATTTACCCAGCCGATTACAATGCCGTTGATCAGAAGACCGAAATAAACCGACTTAAATCCTCGAAGGAAAGCCGCCTGCTTTCCACCGTAGCGGATCTCAATAAATTCAAGATCGGTTAGAATTCCAGAACGGTTCCACATCCTTGCAAAAAAGAAAACGGTAAGCATTCCGCCAGCAGCAGAGCTCCACCAGATCCAGTTGCCTGCAACGCCGTCTCTTGCAACAATTCCTGCAACAGCAAGAGGCGTATCGGCGGCAAAGGTGGTGGCAACCATACCGGTACCTGCAAGCCACCATGGAGCTCGTTTCCCTGAAAGAAAATACTCTTTAATATTTAAAGATCCCTTTCTGCCTAAAAAAAGGCCGAGTCCAAAACTCACTGAAAAATACAGAATCAGCACAATCAGATCAACAGAATCCAGTGTCATAAAAAACAATCTTGACAGGCAGACTCTCTTTAGCAAATGATTTTTCCAATTATGGACGATGCCACACAGGCTGTAATATTTGATTTTGACGGAATTGTATTCAGAAAAGGCTGCCGCTGGAAAATCATCAACCCCAGAGCAGGCATTTCCGGATCCCTCGTCGGGCATGAAGAAGGAATGAAGATTCTGAACAAAATGATGGAATCGCATCCCGATACGAAGGTAAGTGAATACTTTCTTATTGAAGATTATATACCGGAACCATTTCCTACAAATGGAAGCGTGGACATCATTCCCATTGAAGATATTGTTCAGGCTGCAGACAACCACAGATTTCGCGGAAGAGACATCTTCATCTTGAGCACAAAAAATTTTGAACTGTTTTATTTTATTTTAGACAGGATTTTTCACCGCTATAAAAATTTCCCGGCACAGACGAATCCATTTAAATATGAAAACAATATCATCCATCTCAATCCTTCCGGTGCAAACGAATTAGAAGCAAAAATAAATTTTTTTAAAAATATATTGAAATACAGCGATGAAAAGAATCCGGTTCAGACCCACATTCAAATTGAAAACAGAGAAATTCTCCGGTATGAAAAAATTTTTTACTACCATACTCAGGCGGAAATGGTTGAACCGCTCAGTCGATTTGTAAATTCTGACAGGACACTGTTTCTGGAAGGACAAAAT